>NZ_VHLB01000080.1:0-39592 GCF_006547365.1 Myxococcus sp. AB056
CGGCATCCACCAGCATCCATTACCCGTACTGCACCCGCCCTCACCGGGATGTGCACTGCTTCACGGCATGGCAACCCGGTGGCGGGATATCGCCGCGCCAGACCACATCTCCTCCGAGCCAGGGCATGCGTGCGGTACGCTGTGGGGTCCACCGTCTTCCGGGAGGAGCAGGCACCATGAGCTTCACCTTGAACGTCAACGGCCGGGAGCACGCCGTCGACGCGCCCGAAGACACGCCCCTCCTCTACATCCTGCGCGACGAACTGGGGCTTCACGGGGCCCGGTATGGCTGCGGCGTGGGGCAGTGCGGCGCATGTACGGTGCTGAGCAATGGCTCACCACTGCGCGCCTGTGTCGTGCCTGCGGCGACCCTGCGCGGCCGGAACCTCACCACCGTGGAAGGCCTGCGCGCGCCAGATGGGACACCGCACCCGCTCCACAACGCCTTCGTGGCCGAACAGGCCGGCCAGTGCGCCTACTGCATCCCCGGCATGGTGGTGACGGCGGCGGCCCTGCTGAAGGAGAAGCCCCAGCCCACCGAGGCGGAGATTCGCGCGGCGCTGGATGCCAACCTGTGCCGGTGCGGTTCACACAATCGCATCGTCCGAGCCATTCAGCGCGCCGCGGAGGAACTGGCACGATGAGCCTCCGCCTGAGCCGCCGCGAGGTGCTCCAGGGCTCGCTGGTGCTGGCCTTCGCCCTCACGGGCCCGCGCGCCCAGAGCGCGGCACCAGGAGGCGCTGGGCTCCCGGGAAGCCTGCGGCGCAATCCCCACCTCGACGCGTGGCTCCGCATCGGCGCGGATGGCGTCGTCACCCTGAAGACGGGAAAGGTGGAGCTGGGCCAGGGCATCCTGACGGCGCTCGGGCAGCTCTGCGCGGACGAACTGGACGTCAGCATGTCGCGGCTGACCTTCATCTCTGGCGACACCGAGCTGTCGCCCTACGAAGGCACCACCGCCGGCAGCAACTCCGTCACCCAGGGCGGCACCGCGGTGCGCTACGCGTCCGCCGAGGTTCGCGCCATCCTCCTGGCGATGGCCAGCAAGCAACTGGGCGTCCCGGTGGAGCATCTGCGCGTCCGGGACGGCACCATCCGGGCTGGCGGCGGGAAGGGCGCCTCCATCACGTACTGGAGCCTCGTCGGCGGGAAGTCACTGAACCGGGAGGCGACGGGCACGGTGAAGCCCAAGCCTCCCATCGAGCGCCATCATGCGGGTCGCTCGGTTCCGCGGGTGGACCTGCCGGGCAAGATTTCCGGCGAGGCGAGCTTCGTGCACGACTACCGGCCCGCCAACCTGGTGCACGGCCGCATCATCCGCGCGCCGTCCCAAGGCGCCTCGCTCACGGAGGTGGACACCGCGCCCGTGGAGCAGATGCCGGGCGTGCGGAAGGTGGTGCGTGACGGCGACTTCCTGGGCGTCATCGCCACGAAGGAGTGGCAGGCCATCCAGGCCGCGGCGGCGCTCGCGAGCAGCGCCCGCTGGCGCGAACAGGCCACCCTGCCCCAGGACCCGTACACCTGGCTGCTGGAGCAACCCAGCCAGGACACAGTCATCGAGGACACGGTGCGGCCCACCGACGTCGCGCCCACGCACACCCTCGAGGCGCGTTACCTGCGGCCGTACCAGATGCACGGAGCCATTGGCCCGTCCTGCGCGGTGGCGGAGTGGAACGGCGAGCGGCTCACGGTGCACACCCACAGTCAGAGCGTCTTCGACACCAGCGCGGCCATCGCGAGGATGCTCCGCGTCCCGGTGGACCGGGTCCACGGCAAGCACCTGCCCGGCTCCGGCTGCTACGGCCACAACGGCGCGGACGACGCCGCCGCCGACGCGGCGCTGCTCGCGCGCGCCCTCCCCGGCCACGCGGTGCGCGTGCAGTGGTCCCGCGAGGACGAGCACGCCTGCGAGCCCTATGGCTCCGCGATGGTGATGAAGGTGCGCGCGGGCGTGGACGCGGAAGGCAACGTGCTGGACTGGGACTATGCGCTGTGGTCCACGCCGCACGGCACCCGGCCCGGAGGCCACCCGGGAAATCTGCTGGCGGGGCGTTCGCTCGCGGAGCCCTTCTCCATGCCCGTGCCCCGAAATGGCGGACCGCCGAACTACGCCGCGGACCGGAACGCCATTCCGCTCTACGACTTCCCGGGCCGGAAGGTGACGACCCATCTCGTCACCCGAATGCCCTTGCGCGTCTCCTCGCTTCGGGGGCTGGGCGCCTACGGCAACGTCTTCGCCATCGAGTCCTTCATGGATGAGCTGGCCCACGCCGCGAAGGTGGACCCGGTGGCCTTCCGGCTCCGGCAACTTCACGACGCGCGCGCGAAGGCCGTCATCCAGAAAGCAGCGGAGCGCTTCGGCTGGACCACCGCCCCCAGGCCCCAGGGACATGGGCGCGGCATCGGCTTCGCGCGCTACAAGAACCTCGCGAGCTACTGCGCCGTCTGCATCGAAGTGCGCGTCGACCCTCGGACCCACGCCATCCAGGTGCTGCGCGCGGTCCTGGCCGCCGATGCGGGCGAGGTCGTCAATCCGGATGGGCTCGCCAACCAGCTCGAGGGCGGGCTCATCCAGTCGCTGAGCTGGAGCCTGAAGGAGGCGGTCCGTCATGACGCCCAGCGCGTCACCTCGCGAGACTGGCGCACGTACCCCATCCTCACCTTCTCGGAAGTCCCGCCCATCGAGGTCGCGCTGATCGAGCATCCTGGGGAGCCCCTCCTGGGCGTGGGCGAAGCTTCCCAGGGTCCCACTTCGGCTGCGCTGGCCAATGCCCTCTTCGACGCCACGGGGGCCAGGCTGCGGGAGCTGCCGCTGACACCGGAGCGGCTGGCGGCGGCGCTCCAGACACGCTGAGGCGGCACCGAGGGGGCAAGCCCATGGCCCGCGCGCACGTCGACAACACTCGACGGAGGCCGCGTGCCATGTGAATCTGCGTTCGAATTCGAAGTGGAAGGGTGCGGCGATGAACGCCGCAGGAACTCGGATGGTCGGGCCGCCATCCCAGCCGGCAACGCAGCCGGCGGGACCAGCGTATGTCGACCACCACGCCACCGGGGCAGTCCGCCCTTCCGCCCGAGGCCTGGGCCCCACTGCTTCGCCTCTCCAGGCTCGCGGGCCGGCCGCTGGAGCGCTTCCTCCATATCGAAGCGGCCAGTGGCATCCTGCTCCTCGTGGCGGCGGCCATCGCGCTCCTGTGGGCGAACTCGCCCTGGGCGGAGAGCTACGCGCACTTCTGGCACACGCCGCTCGGCATCCGCGTCGGTGACTTCACCTTCGAGCGCAGCCTCGAATGGGTCGTCAACGACGGCTTGATGGCCATCTTCTTCTTCGTCGTGGGCATGGAGATTCGCCGCGAGGTCCATCAGGGCGAGCTGTCAGAGTTGCGGCGCGCCGCGCTCCCCGCCGCGGCGGCGCTGGGGGGCATGCTCGTTCCGGCGGGCCTGTACCTCCTCCTGGCGAATACCCCGGACACCCGCTCGGGGTGGGGCGTGCCCATGGCCACGGACATCGCGTTCGCGGTGGGCATCCTCACGCTCCTCGGAAGCCGGGTGCCCCCCGCCCTGCGCGTGCTCCTGCTCGCGCTCGCGGTCATCGACGACCTGGGCGCCATCATCGTCATCGCGGTGTTCTACTCATCGGGCGTGGCCATCACCGGGCTGCTCGTCGCGGCGCTGGGAATCGTGGGTGTCTTCGCGATGCAGCGGTTTGGCGTGCGCTCGAAGTGGGCCTACATCGTTCCAGCGTTCGTCGCCTGGGCGGGCGTCTACTCCGCGGGGATTCATCCGACGATTGCGGGCGTCATCATCGGGCTCATCACGCCGGTGCGCACCTGGCTCGGTCCGGAAGGATTCGTCACTGGCGCTCGGACCGAACTCGAACACATCGCCCAGGCGCAGCCGGGCGAGCTGTCCTCCCATCACCTCTCGGAGACCTTGCGCCGGGTCGATGCCGCGCGCCGTGAGGCCATGTCGCCTTCGGAGAGCCTGATTGCCACGCTGCATCCATGGGTGGCGTTCGGCATCATGCCGGTGTTCGCGCTCGCGAACGCGGGGGTGCCGATTTCCAGTGAACCGCTCGATGCGGCGTCGTGGACCGTGGCCCTCGCGACGGCCACCGGGCTCCTGCTGGGCAAGCCCCTGGGCGTGATTGGCGCCTGCTGGCTCGCACTGCGCCTGCGGCTCGCGACGTTGCCGAAGGGCCTGGGCATGCGGGAGCTGCTGGTGCTGGGAAGCACCGCGGGCATCGGCTTCACCATGGCCCTGTTCATCGCGCAGCTGGCCTTCACGGAGACGAAGCTGCTCGCCGCGGGGAAGCTGGGGGTGCTGGCCGCGAGCGGGGCCGCCGCCGTCGTCGCGCTCGTCCTGGGACGGTGGTTGCTCACCACTTCGGCCCGGCCCGGCGCCGCGAGGTCCGTGGACGAGGCGGAGCGTTCGACGGCGCTATAACGCCGCCCAGCCCCAGGTGTCCGCCACGCGCCAGGACGCCAGCACTTCGACCAGGCGGCCCGCTTCCAGGTCCGCCTCGTCGCGAAGTCCGCGACAGAGGAAGCTGGGAGGCCATGTCCTGGACCTGCGCGCCCGCGCTGAGGACCCTCGGACGCCTGCGGATGCCTCACGGCGAGCACCCCATCGAGGTGCGCGGACCCGAGCTCGCGCACTGAGGCGCCTCCTGGCGACGCATCCAGGGCTCGGGCACTATCCCGGTCACGAGCCTCGATGGCTCGCCGAACGCTGCGGGAGCAAGTGATGCGGACATCGATGAAATGCATGGGGCTGCTGTTGCTCGTCCTGGGGGGCGCGTGCGCGAGCACCCGGCCCGCCGTGACCGAGTCCGTGCCTCCCCACCAGACGTTCACCATCGAGTCCGCGAAGCTGAAGGAGGCCCGCCACATCACCGTCTACCTGCCGCCGGGCTACACGACGGCGGCGGAGAGCCGCTTCCCGGTGCTCTACATGCCCGATGGCGGCCTGAAGGAGGACTTCCCGCACGTGGCCACCACCGTCGACACGGCCATCCGCGCGGGCGAGCTGCGGCCCCTCATCATCGTGGGAATCGAAAACACCGTGCGGCGGCGGGACATGACGGGCCCGACCACGGTGGCGTCGGACCTGGAGGTCGCCCCCGTCACGGGAGGCTCGGCGACGTTCCGAGCCTTCATCCACGAAGAGTTGATGCCGGAGGTGGAGCGCCGCTACCGGGTGACGCAGGAGCGGGCCATCATCGGCGAGTCGCTCGCGGGCTACTTCATCGTGGAGACGTTCTTCCTCCAGCCGGACCTGTTCGACACCTACCTCGCGCTGAGCCCCAGCCTGTGGTGGAACGCGGAGTCGTTGGTGAAGGGAGCGGGTGAATGGTTCGCGGCACGGCCGGACCTGCGCGCGGGACTTTATGTGTCCTCCGCCAATGAAACGGACGACATCGTCCCCGCCGTGGCGAGGCTTCAGGACGTCCTCCGGACCCGCGCGCCCGCGGGCCTGAAGTGGGAAGTCGAACCCCGGCCCGACTTGCGCCACGACAACATCTACCGGGAGAGCTCGCCCAGCGTGCTGCGCAAGTGGCTGCCTCCCGTGGTGGCCGCCGAACGCGCGCCCTGAAGCAGCGCCCACGCGCCGCGCGGAAGCCCTGGGCATCCACGCGGCGCGCCACGTCCGCGGACTACTGCGGAGGCATCTGGTTCGGGTCCATCCAGGCCACCTCCCAGTGGTGACCGTCCGGGTCGTAGAAGCTCCCGCCGTACATGAAGCCCATGTCCATGGTGTCCGCCGCGCGTGAACCACCGTTCGCCAGCGCGGTCTTCACCATCTCATCGACATCCTCGCGGCTGTTGGCGGACAGCGCATAGGTGCCGGCGGTGCTCTGCGTCGCATCGTGCAGGGGCTTCTTGATGAAGTCCTTGAAGCGGGTATGCGTGAGGAGCATCACGAACGCGTCCTCGCCCACCACCATGCAGGTGGCGTGCTCGTCGGTGAAGTCCTTGTTGAACTCAAAGCCCAGCTTCGTGAAGAAGTCCACCGACCGCTTCAGGTCGGCTACGGGCAGGTTGAGGAAGAGCTTACGGGGACGGCTGACCTTCATGTTCGCCTCCAGGGCGGGTGGGTTACGAGGGCTTTGACTCCAAAGGCGGACCGAATTCATCGGTCCTTTATCAAAAAGATTCTCCGCCCCCGCCTACCGAGGGAGCTCCAGGGGGAGGCCGAAGCGCGGGAACAACGCCTCCGTATCGAGGAAGTGGGTCATCGCCGCGATGCGTCCACCGGACAGCTCCAGGACGATGAGCGACCACGGCTTGAAGGGCCCGCAGTCACTGCTCGCGTGGTACTGGCCATAGGCCGGTGAGCCACAGGCCTCGGTCCTCACCAGCCGGGAGTCCCTGCAGACCGCCCCTCGCCCGAGGAACCAGCCGCGAATGGACTCGTGCCCCTGGAGCCACAGCGTGTAGGGGGGCATGGAGAGGGTGACTTCCTCGTGGAGAATCGCGGTGAAGGCGTCCATGTCGTAGCGCTCGAACGCATCCACGTAGCGATTCAGCAGCGCCACCTGCGCGTCGGACTGAGGCACCCGGAACTCGGAGTCTTCCAGCCGCAGGTCCGACACAGTCACCCGGGCACGCTGGAGCGCGCTGTTCACCGAGGCGACCGACGTCTCCAGCGTCTCGGCGATCTCCGTGGCGGGCCAGCCCAGGACCTCGGCCAGCAGCAGCACCGCGCGCTGCTTGGGGGGCAGGTGTTGAAGCGCCGCGAGGAACGCGAGCCGGATGCTCTGGCGCAGCGACGCCTGCTCGGAGGGGTCCACGTCCGACGGCACCGCCAGCGCGTCCGGAATGGGCTCAATCCAGCTGTTCGCCGGCAGCGGCGTCAGCGGCCCGTCGATGGAGTACGCGGGCCCCAGCTCCATCGGCCGCGCGCGGCGCCCGCTCGCCGACAAGGCGTCCAGGCACACGCGGGTGGCGATGGAGTACAGCCAGGTCCGTGGAGACGCACGGCCCTCGAACCGGTCCATCGCGCGCCAGGCGCGCACCATCGTCTCCTGGACGGCGTCATCCGCCTCCGAGACAGAACCCAGCATGCGATAGCAATGGCCCATGAGCGCCGAGCGGTGCGCCTCGAAGCCGAATGCCTGCTTCCCAGAATCCGGAAGGTCCTTCATCAACGGGCGGTCTATCAGGCCCATCAGGTCATGTCAGGGGCTCGGACAGGCAGCCCCCGTGTCAATCCACGCGCGGATGAGCTCACCAAATGCACGCTGGGTGCCTGGCACGGGCTCCAGGCCAGGGCCTGGGTCCCAACCCCACCCCACCAGGACGTCCTCGGCCATGTGGTGATGCAGCGCGTCCAGGGACTTCCCGCCGTTTCGCGCGGGGTCCTTGAGCTGCTCGCAAATCTTCCCCAGGGGGACGCCCAGCCACGCCATCTCCGCTGGCGCCAGTGCCCACTTCGGATTGCCAGGCACGCTCCGCAGCGTCGTGCCCACCAATGGCGTGTTCCGCGCCTGGTGGCACGAGGTACAGGGCAGCCCGGGGGTGCCATGTCCCGAGGGCCCGCCCGCCACGGCGGGCACGTGCAGACGCCGGTCCATGCCCTGCCGGGGTACACCATCGGCCGGGTGGCAGTTGACGCAGCGTGGGTGCGTCATCACACGCCCCGCCTCGACGAAGAGCGCGGCCGAGCGCTGCTTCTCGTCCGTGATGGCCGCGAACGCGGACACGGGCCGGAGTGACGTCCCCGCCTCCTGCGCTGGCTGCGCTCCCGAAGCCTCCGGTGCGCTCCGGGTGGACTTGCAGCCCGCCGCCGAGATGACGGCACCCAGCACGATGACGGAGAGCCCCGGGTGTCTCATTCGCGTTCCAACTCCCTCAGGACGGCCTCCGCGGCGCGGCGGCCCGACACCAGCGCGCCGTCGATGGAGGCATTGTCACGGTGGTCTCCACACACGAACAGCCCCGGCGACAGCCGCACTGGCCGGCGAGGCAGTTCCAACACCTCCGGAGGCTGCGCGGGCAGCGCGAGCGGAATCGCATAGGTGCGCAGGTGCCGCCATGCGGACACGGCCGGACCGAACCAGTCCGTCAGCTCCGCGAGCACCTCGGCTTGCAGCGTGGCCAGGTCCGGCGTGGCGCCGACCACGGACACGGACACGAGCGCCTGTCCCCGCGGCGCATACGCCGGTGACACCTCGCTCATCACCGCCACGTTGTTCACCCGGCCCCGGCCCTCGCCATTGAGCAGCAGCCAGGGTCCTTCCACCGGCGGCTCCGGCGCGGCGAAGTAGAGGCACGTCACCCGGTTCATCACCGGTGGCACCATGCCCGGCAGCAGCCCCACCGCGCTCGCCGGGTCCGTGGCCACCACCACCGCCCTGGCGCCAATCAACTCTCCGTCCGCCAGACGCACGCGGTGTCCCCACACCTCCGCCACCGGCGCGCGCATCCGCAGCAGGCCCGATGGAAGGCGCGCCGATAGCTGCGCTGGAATGGCGCCCATCCCCGACTCCGGAACCGCCGCGTATCCGGATGAGAACATGCGGAAGACGAACTCCAGGAAGCGGCTGGACGTGGTCAGCTCCCGCTCCAGGAAGATGCCGGCGAAGAAGGGGCGCAGGAACGACTCACGCAAAGCCTCCGTGAAGCCCAGCTCGTCCAGGTAGCGCCGCGACGTGCGTGACGGCCGCTGCCACACGTCCTCCACCTCACCGGAGAGCGCCAGCTGCCTCAGCTCCAGGATGCGCAGCTTGTCCCCGAACGTCCCCACGGGAGCAAACAGGTGCCCGAGCGCCTCCAAGGGGCGGCGCAGCGGGTCCGCGACCGTGTGCAACTTGCCACCCCGCCACACCTTCGCGCCGGGGACGAACCTGCGCAAAGTCAGCGCGTCCAGGTCCAACGTGCGCCGGCCCTCCGGATACGCGGACAGGTACACCTGGAAGCCTCTGTCTAGCAGGAAGCCCTCATGGACATCCGTGCGAACCCTGCCCCCCGGTGCGTCACTTCCCTCTAGCAACAACACCTTCACCCGTGACGCGACGAGCGCCCGCGCGCACGCCAACCCCGCGAGCCCTGCCCCGACGACGATGACCTCCGGATTCGACACGCACGCGCCTCCACACTTCCTGCTCAAGAAAAGCGCCCACGCTCGCTTGATAAGCGTGGGAGGCGCAAGGGAGACTCGGAAGCGGTTGCGGGCAACAGACACTTGATGCAGAAACACCGGCTGTTGCCCGTCCCACCCATGCAACCAAGCGCCGGAATGCTCCCGGCCCACAACACCCCTCGGAGCGAGAGAAAGCAGGCAGCCCCATGTTGATCGTGATGCGACCCGACGCGACGGCCCAGGACATCGAGCGTGTGAACGACGAGATCCGCCGCCGTGGTTGGCAACCGCACGCGATTCCAGGGGGCACTCGCACGGCCGTTGGCATCACTGGAAACCCGGGCGCGGTGGAACCGGAGCCCTTCCGCGTGCTCCCTGGCGTCGCTGACGCCGTAGCCATCTCCCAGCCGTTCAAGCTCGTCAGCCGCGAGGTGAAGCCGGATGACACGCAGCTTCGCATCGGCGACCTGACGATTGGCGGCTCCGCCTTCCACGTCATCGCCGGCCCGTGCTCGGTGGAGTCGCGCGAGCAGATTCTCTCCACCGCCCACGCGGTGAAGAAGGCGGGCGCCACCATGCTGCGTGGCGGTGCGTTCAAGCCGCGCACCAGCCCCTATGAGTTCCAGGGCCTCAAGGGTGACGGCCTGGCACTGCTGGCCGAGGCGCGCCAGGAGACGGGCCTGCTCGTCACCACCGAGGTGAAGGACACCGCGACGCTCCAGGCCGTCGCCGACACCACGGACATCCTCCAGATTGGCGCGCGCAACATGCAGAACTTCAGCCTGCTGGAGGCCGTGGGAGACCTGCGCAAGCCGGTGATGCTCAAGCGCGGCATGAGCGCCACCATCAAGGAACTGCTGATGGCGGCCGAGTACATCGTCGCCCGCGGCAACACGCAGGTCATCCTCTGCGAGCGCGGCATCCGCACCTTCGAGACGATGACGCGCAACACGCTGGACCTCAACGCGGTGCCCATGCTGAAGGCGCTCTCGCACCTGCCCGTCTTCGTGGACCCGTCGCACGGCATCGGCGTGCGCAAGGCGGTGCCGGCGATGATGCGCGCGGCGACGGCGGTGGGGGCGGACGGCATCATCGTCGAGGTGCACCCCGACCCGCCGCGCGCGAAGTCGGACGGTGCCCAGTCGCTGGACTTCTCCGAGTTCGAGAAGTCCATGAACGAGGT
This sequence comes from Myxococcus sp. AB056, assembly GCF_006547365.1. Taxonomy (NCBI): domain Bacteria; kingdom Pseudomonadati; phylum Myxococcota; class Myxococcia; order Myxococcales; family Myxococcaceae; genus Myxococcus; species Myxococcus sp. AB056. Next base: position 10,268 of record NZ_VHLB01000080.1, read on the forward strand.
CCGCGCCATCGCCCAGGCGATGGGCCGCGAAGTGGTCAGGCTGGGATAGGCCATGACACTCAAGGAAGCGCTGGGCAAGGTGGTGGGCCGGCGCGACCTCACCCGCGAGGAGATGACCCGCGTCATGGGTCTGATGCTCGCCGGGGAGGCTTCGCCTGCCCAGGTTGGCGCGCTGGCGACAGCGCTGAAGATGAAGGGTGAGACAGAGGATGAAATCCTCGGCGCGGCGGAGGCCATGCGGGCCTGCGCGGCGAAGCTGTTCCCGCGTGCCGACGTGGTGCTCGACACCTGCGGTACCGGTGGCGACGGCGCGCACACCTTCAACATCTCCACCGCGGTGGCCTTCGTGGCCGCCGGGGCAGGAGTGACGGTGGCCAAGCACGGCAACCGCGCGGTCTCCAGCCGCTGTGGCAGCGCGGACGTGCTGGCGGCGCTGGGCGTCTCCATGGAGCGTCCGCACGAGCGCGTGGCGCGGGACATCGACGAGCATGGCGTGGGCTTCCTCTTCGCGCCCTCGCACCACGGGGCCCTGCGGCACGTGGCGCAGGCGCGGCGGGACATGGGGTTCCACAGCGTGTTCAACCTGCTGGGGCCGCTGACGAACCCGGCGGGCGCGCGCTACCAGCTCCTGGGGACGTTCGACGGCAAGCGCGTGGAGCAGACGGCGCGCGTGCTGGGCCGGCTCGGCAGCCGCCGCGCGTGGGTGGTGCACGGCCATGACGGGCTGGATGAAATCTCCCCGTGCAGCGCCACGCAGGTCGCGGAGCTGCGCGAGGACGGCACGGTCCACACCTTCACGGTGTCGCCCCAGGACGCGGGGCTGGACGTGGTGCCTCGCGAGGCCATCGCGGGTGGCGACGCGGAGGAGAACGCCCAGCGGCTGCGCGCGCTGCTGGACGGCGAGCGCTCGGGGCTGCGCACGGCGGTGCTGCTCAACGCGGCGGCGGCGCTCGTCGTCGTGGGACTGGCGGCGGACCTGCGTGACGGCGTGCGGAAGGCGGAGCAGGCCATCGACTCGGGCGCGGCCCGCAACAAGCTGGCGGCCCTCATCGAGGGGGGCTTGTCATGAGCACCACAGGAACGTTGGACCGCATCATGGCGCGCAAGCGCCAGGAACTTGCAGCGCGCCCGCCCATGGCACCTCGCTCCCGGCCCACGCCCCGCGACTTCGCCCAGGGATTGGTGACCCACCGCTCCGGGCGGCGAGTGAGCGTCATCGCGGAAGTGAAGCGCAAGAGCCCTTCGGGCGGGGACTTTCCCCACGCCGACGTGGTGGCGGTGGCCCGGGCCTATGAAGCCGCGGGCGCCAGCGCCATCAGCGTGCTGACGGATGGGCCGGACTTCGGTGGCTGTCTGGAGGACCTCGTGGCCGTGCGGGCGGCGGTGTCGCTGCCCGTGCTGCGCAAGGACTTCCTCGTGGCGGCGCGCGACGTGGAGGAGAGCGCACAGTGGGGCGCGGACGCGGTGCTGCTCATCGCCGACGCGCTGGAGGATGGCGAGCTGCGGGAGATGGTCGCCACCGCGAAAGCGGTGGGCGTGGCCGCGCTGGTGGAAGCCCACACGGAGGAGCACGCCGAGCGCGCGCTGGCCGCGGGTGCGAAGCTGGTGGGCATCAACAACCGCAACCTCGCCACGCTGAAGACGGACACGGGCACGGCCCTGCGGGTGATGCCGAAGCTGCGCTCCCGGGCCCGGGTGCTGGTGGCGGAGAGCGGCCTCAAGTCCCTGGCGGACCTGGTGGCGGCGCAGGAAGCGGGAGCGGACGCCGTCCTGGTGGGCGAATCCCTGCTTCGAGAGCCCGACCCCGGACACGCGCTGCGGAGACTGCTCGGGGTGAAGGACGCGGCGCCATGAGTGTCCGCGTGAAGGTGTGCGGCGTCACGCGTCTGTCCGACGCGGTGGCCGCATGGGAGGCAGGCGTGGACGCGCTGGGCCTCAACTTCTACCCGAAGTCGCCCCGCTACCTGGACCTCCCCACGGCGGCGGCCCTGGCCCGTACGCGGCCGCCCCTGGGCACGGTGCTGGGCGTGTTCGTCAACGCGGCGCCGGACACCATCCGGGAGACGGTGCGCGCCTGTGGCCTCACGGCCGTGCAGCTCCATGGGGACGAGCCCCCGGAGGCCTGTTCGGGGTACGGGGTGCCTGTCGTCAAGGCGCTGCGAGTCACGGGTCCGGAAGACGTGGCCCGGGCTCGGACGTATGTGGGCGTAGGAGACGTCGCGGGGCTGCTGCTCGACGGCGCGGCGCCAGGGTATGGCGGCGGCGGCGTGGGCTTCGACTGGTCGCTCGTCGCGGGGCTGGCGGGAAGCGGCGTGCCCGTGCTGGTGGCGGGAGGCCTGCGGCCCTCCAACGTGGCCGAGGCGGTGCGCGCGACGCGGCCGTACGGCGTGGATGTGGCCAGTGGCGTGGAATCCGCCCCTGGCATCAAGGACGTGGAAGCGGTGCGCGCCTTCGTGCGCGCCGCGAAGTCCATCAACCTCTGGGAGTGACTGACATGACCACGGAGACTGCCGCCGGCCGCTTCGGGCGCTACGGCGGACGCTACGTTCCGGAGACACTGGTTCCCGCGCTGCAGGAGCTGGAAGAGGCCTATGCCACGGCGAGCGCGGACCCGGCCTTCGGCGAGGAGGTCACCCGCGTGCTGCGCGAGTACGTGGGCCGCCCCACCACGCTGACGCCCGCCCGGCGCCTCACGGAGGCCTGGGGCGGCGCGAATGTGTGGCTCAAGCGCGAGGACCTGGCGCACACCGGCGCGCACAAAATCAACAACACCGTGGGTCAGGTGCTGCTCGCCAAGCGAATGGGCAAGAAGCGCATCATCGCGGAGACGGGCGCGGGCCAGCACGGCGTCGCCACCGCCACCGCGTGCGCGCTCTTCGGCCTGCCCTGCGAGGTGTACATGGGCGCGCTGGACGTGGAGCGGCAGGCGCTCAACGTCTTCCGCATGCGCGCGCTGGGCGCGGTGGTACGGCCGGTGGAGTCCGGCTCGCGCACGCTGAAGGACGCGATGAACGAGGCCATGCGCACCTGGGTGTCGCAGGTGTCGGACACGCACTACGTCATCGGCAGCGCGGCGGGGCCGCATCCGTATCCGACGGTGGTGCGCGACTTCCAGGCCGTCATCGGCCGCGAGCTGCGGACGCAGGCCCAGGCGGCCTTTGGCGGCCTGCCGGATGCCATCATCGCGTGCGTGGGGGGCGGCTCGAATGCCATTGGCGTGCTGCACCCGTTTATTGGCGACGCCAGCGTGCGGCTGGTGGGCGTGGAGGCGGGAGGCCACGGCCTGGATACGAAGCAGCACGGCGCGTCGCTGACGCTGGGAACGGAGGGCGTGCTGCACGGCTCGCGCTCGCTGGTGCTCCAGGACGAGGACGGCCAGATTCAGGAGGCGCACAGCATCTCCGCGGGTCTGGACTATCCCGGCGTGGGCCCGGAGCTGGCGCACCTGGCGAAGACGGGCCGCATGGAGGTCCGCATCGCCACGGACGACGAGGCGCTGGCGGCCTTCTACGAGGTGGCGCGCCTGGAAGGCATCCTTCCCGCGCTGGAGACTTCCCACGCCTTCGCGCGCGGCCGGGAGCTGGCGCGCGAGCTGGGGGCGGGCAAGCACCTGGTCATCAACTGCTCGGGCCGCGGAGACAAGGACGTGGCCACGATTTCCGCGCGGGGCGTGCCTCCGCCGGTGGGGGTGCAGGCATGAGCGGCGAGATTGCACAGACTTTCGCCCAGGCGAAGGCACGGGGCGAAGGCGTACTGGTGACCTATGCCATGGCGGGCGACCCGGACCTGCCCCGCTCGGTGGATGTGTTCGCCGCGCTGGTCGAAGGCGGCGCGGACGTGCTGGAGATTGGCGTGGCGTTCAGCGACCCCATCGCCGACGGCCCCGTCATCCAGGGCGCGGCGGAGCGAGCGCTCAAGGCCGGCTCCACGCTCAAGCGCGTGCTGAACGAGGTGGTGCCGGCGGTACGCAAGCGCTGTCCCCAGACGCCGCTGGTCATCATGACGTACGTCAACCTCATCATGGCCATGGGTGAGGCGCGTTACGCGAAGCTCGCACGCGAGTGCGGCGTGTCTGGAACCATCCTCCCCGACCTGCCGCCCGAGGAGAGCGCGAGCCTGCGCGCCACGTTCGACGCGGAGGGCATGGACCTGATTCCCCTGTGCGCCCCCACGACGCCCCCGGCGCGGGCGCAGGCCATCGCGAAGGATGGCCGTGGCTTTGTCTATTGCGTGTCCGTGTCGGGCGTGACGGGCATGCGCGCGGAGCTGCCGCCGGACCTTTCACAGCGCTTGGATTTGGTGCGCAAGGCCGCGCACGTGCCCGTGGTGGCAGGCTTTGGCATCTCCACGGCGGAACAGGCACGCATGCTGTCTGCCCATGCGGATGGCGTCGTGGTGGGCAGCGCGCTGGTGCGTGCCGCGCACACAGAGGGCCTCGAGGCGGCGAAGGCGCTCTGCGCCGACATCAAGCGCGGGCTGCGGCGCTGAGGCACGGCTGCAAGCGCTCTCTTCACGCCGAAAATTCAGGGATAATCCCACACCCCGTATAAGCACTCCGGCTCTCCGCATGTGCCCGCATCAGGCGGGCATTTGCGCGAGGACATTCCTCCGGAGGCAACATGCAGCAACGGCGAAGGCCGTCTTGGAGCAGTACGTTCCTGCTGACAGCAGGTCTGTTGGCGGGAACGGGATGTGGGGGCAACGCGGCGCCCACCGAGCCCGAGCAGCTCAGGAGTCAGCCGCAAAGCCGGGGCTTTGGCCCCGACCTCGTGGTTCGAGAGCTACGAGGCCCCAGCAGTATTCGGTTCGGTGAGCCCTTCACGACCATCGTGAAGGTCTGCAACGAAGGCACTGCGCCCGCGCAGAGCCCCGTAGGTCCCATCCAGATGGACTTGTACCTGTCCATGGATGACACGCTCTCCTGGCCCGACCCGAGCTTGCCACCCCCAACGGACCAGGTGCTCCTCGCCACGCTGGAGTTCAGCGAGCTGGCGGACGGCCACTGCGAGACGCGGGCCTTCACCGGCTCCGCGACGCCGCCGGGTCCCCAAACGGACGGCATCTATTACCTGGGAGCCATCACCGACGTGCACCAGATCCTCGTCGAACTGGACGAGGCCAACAACACCGCGGTGACCGCGCTGGGCATTGGAAACCGCCCGGACCTCGTCGTCACGGAGCTTCGTGGCCCCACGAGCGTCACGGACAGCGGGACGGTCGCGTCGACGCTCAAGGTGTGCAACCAAGGCACCCACGTGTCGGACGACACCATCGTGGAGCTGTACCTCTCCACGAACGGCACGCTGTCACCGCCAACGACGGGCGGTCCTCCCCCCACGAATCAGGCCTCACAGGGAACGGTGGAGGTGCCCGAACTGCTCCCGGCCCACTGTGCCATCCGCCACGCCTCCTTCCCGGTGATATTGCCGCCCGGCGCGACACCTGGTCAGCCGCTCTACCTGGGCGCCATCGCCGATACGCCCGAGTTCTCCACGGAACTCAACGAGGACAACAACGTCTTCGTGGGGGACCTCGTCGCCATGGGAGCGGGACCGGACCTCGTCGTCACCTCAGTGCACGCCCCCACCAGCATCCAAAGCGGAGACCTGCTGGGCGCCTCCGTGAGGGTTTGCAACCACGGCACGCTGCCCGCGAATCCCAGCTGGCTCGAGCTGTACCTCTCCGTGGATGGCAACGTCACCATGCCAGGCAGCGGCAGCCCACCGCCGCCGGGACAGGAACTTGTGGGCCAGACGGATGTGCCCCTCCTGAACCCTGGTAATTGCATCACTCGCAACGTCCAGGGCGCCGCGACGTTCCCAGCTGGCGCGCCCCAGGAAGGCGCCCTCTTCCTGGCCGCCATCATCGATTCCACGCAAGACATCCCTGAACTGCGTGAGGACAACAACGCCTTCGCCCAGGGGCTCATCGGCGCAGGGGCGCGCCCGGACCTCGTCGTGACCGCGGTTCGTGCTCCGGCCAGCGTGTCCCCTTCGGCATCTTGGGCCCCTGTCAGCATCACCGTTTGCAACGTGGGGACCGTCGTTGCCCAAACGGCCGAGGTGGATATCTACCTGTCCATGGTGCCGACGCTGGACTCGCCTGCCATGGAGGGACCGCTGCACGGGACCCAGTTCAGGGTCGGCGGATTCGGCCTCTCCGTCGTCGAAGCAGGGCGTTGCGTCACACGCGAGGAGTCCATCACCCTGGCCCGTCCCCAGGGTGCGCCACCCCAACTCCAAGCATTCTACGTGGGCGCCATTGTCGACGCATGGTCGAACATCGTGGAGCTTCGCGAGGACAACAATGTCTTTGTCGGTGAGCGAATGGGTGTCGGCAACGGGCCGGACCTGACCATCACCTCCGTGAAGGGCCCCGCCAGCAGCATGCCTGGCGACATTCCTGTCACCGCCCGCATCTGCAACCAGGGCACCGTGGCCTCACAGAACACCCAGGTGGAGTTCTACCTGGCCGCGCATGCCTTCCTGAATGCTCCGACTCAGGGGGGCTCGCCTTACAACGCCGACCCACATACGGCGTTCTCCATTGGGATGCAGCAGGTGCCATCGCTGGAGGCGGGCGAGTGCAGGACGATCTCCACCCTTGCTACCGCGATGAGCTTCCCCCCGGAGTACATCGACAGGGCGTTCAATCTTGGAGCCATCATCGACCCACACGCGCAGGACAATGAACTCCGCGAAGACAACAACACCTTCATCGGAGACTTCATGGGCCTGGGTAGCCGTCCTGACCTGGTGGTCACTGCCATCGATGGTCCCTCCAGCGTGAGCAACAGCTCCCTCTTCGTGACCACCCTGACCGTCTGCAACCAGGGCACCTATTCCTCCGGGCCCACGATGGCGCAGGTGTATCTGTCCACCGAACCCCACCTGGTGCTGCCAGATTGGAGCGGGCATGGAACTCCGCTCCCGTGGAGTCAAACGCCCGTGGGCGACGTGAGCATCCCCACCCTGCACGTCGGGCACTGCTTCACAGGGCAAGTGACTGGCGCGGCCTACATCCCACCCGGCTCGCACGGCGAGGCCATCTATCTGGGCGCCATCATCGATGCGAACGACGCCATCGAGGAGCTCCGCGAGGAGAACAACGCCTTCGTGCGCGGCCGCATCGGCGTAGGGAACAAGGCGGACCTCGTCGTCACCGCCATCAACGCTCCGACGAGCGCGCGAATCCACAGTGCCTTCACCGCCACCGTGACGGTCTGCAACCAGGGCACCGAGTATGCGAGTTCCTCGGACCTGGAACTCCACTTCTCGACCCTGCCCACGTTGGAAATGCCACGGTGGTTCGGTTCGGGCTCCCCCCTGCCCGACACCCAGGCATCCATCGGCAACATCTCAGTGCCACACCTGGACGCGGGCCATTGCATTTCCCAATCCATCCAGGCCTCTACAGAGTTGCCACCCGGCGCGCTGTTTGCCCAGCCCCTGTACCTGGGCGCCATCATCGACGGATGGGGCAACGTCGGGGAACTGCGGGAGGACAACAACACCTTCGTGAGCGGAATCATGGGCGTCGGTGATGGCCCTGACCTTGTCATCACGGCGGTGCAGGCGCCCCCGAATGTCGGGCCGTTCGCGACGTTTCACCCGACCGCCACGGTTTGCAATCAGGGGACAGAGCCCTCGAACAACGCCCTCGTGGAGTTCCACCTCTCCACGGAAGAGACGCTCGTCATGCCGCGCTGGAATGGACCCGGCAATCCACTGCCACCGACGCAGCAGCCCATTGGCGAGCTGAGTGTCCCCTTCCTGAATCCAGGGAGGTGCTTCACGGGAAGCGCTGTCGCAACACTGACGCCGCCGCCCGCGACAGTCCCTGACCAGAAACTCTACCTGGGTGCCCTGGTCGATGGGATGCAATCCCAGGAGGAGCTGCGTGAAGACAACAACATCTTCATGAGCGGACGCATGGGCGTGGGCCATGCGTCCGACCTGGTCATCACGTCACTCACGGGCCCCGCGAGCGTCGAAGCCAACGCCGCGTTCACCGCCACGGTCACCGTCTGCAATCAAGGCACGTCTGAATCCTATCCCACGGAACTGGAGGTCCACCTCTCCACCGAAGCAAGCATGGCCATGCCCGAACGGTACGGCCCGGGAATCCCGATACCCGCCAGCCAGGTGTACGCCGGCGAGTTCGGAGTCCCCGCCTTGGGTATCGACGATTGCATCACGCTGCAGGTGCCCTCCTGGTCGAACCTTCCTGTCCTGGCCCAGCCCGAACAGCCCTTGTATCTCGGCGCGGCCATCAATCCCGACTTGCTCGCTGGTGAGCTGCGCGAGGACAACAACACCTTCGTCGGAGACATCATGGGTGTTGGCGCCAGTCCCGACCTGATTGTCACCGCGGTGCAAGCGCCCGTCAGCGTGGAACGCACCGGCAACTTCACTGCCTCGGTGACGGTCTGCAATCAGGGCACCCAGGCATCGGGCAGCGTGCAGTTGGACCTGTACTTCTCCACCCAGGCCCAGGTCGTGATGCCTCAGTGGAATGCACCAGGTTTCCCCTACCCGCGCACGCAAGCGCTCATCGGCGCCTGGAACGTGCAGCCCCTGAATCCGGGACAATGCACCACAGAGCCCGTCCTCGCGTGGGTGGAACTGCCCGAGGAGGCCGAGCCCCATCACCCGCTGTACCTGGGCGCGATCATTGACTCGAACCAGGCGCAGGCCGAGCTGCGCGAAGACAACAACATCTTCGTCAGCGGACTCATGGGCGTGGGCAACCAGCCAGACCTGGTCGTCACCTCCGTCTCCGGCCCCAACTCCGTGAGAACGGGCAGTGCTTTCACCGCCACCGTGCAGGTCTGCAACCAGGGCACCGCGCCCACCAACGGCTCCATGGATGTGGCGCTGTACCTGTCGAGCAACAACACGCTCGAATTCCCCTATCAAAGCTGGCCGGGCGCCCCCCCCGACAGTCAGAGCCAGATTGGAGTGATGACCGTGCAATCTCTGGACGCCGGGCAGTGCGTCACGCGCAACACGCAGGTGACGGTCAACACGCCTCCGGATTCTGGCCCCACTGGGTTCTTCTATCTGGGCGCCCTCGTCGACCCATGGCAGAACCTCGAGGAACTGCGCGAGGACAACAACGTCCTCGCGGACCGGTTCATCGCGGTGATGCCGTAGTCGTCGTGGTCTGAGAACGGGCCCGGCCGAGCGCACCGACGTTCGGCCGGGCCTTGCTTCGAAGTCGCATGCATCCCAGAAAGAATGCCAGCCACCTGCCTGCAATTCTTACACACCCGCGTTGCCGCGTTCCGTCCTCGGCGTCAGTGCCTCCTGCCGTCACGCGCCCATCTGGCTGGGAGTTCCGGACAAGAACAAGTCCCCCGGGCCATCCTCCCGCCACTTCCAAGACATTCCCAGACAACGCCATTCGACATGCGGGCGCCCCTGGGGGCAGATGTATCAACCTCCGAGAATAACAATAAACAAGAGAACAACTGGCACATCGACTGCAGCCGTCCCTTGTCCCCCCAGCAATGACGGACGAGGAGACCCCCATGATGGATAGGAAGTGGCTCGGGCTCCTGTTCATCGGCGCCGTCTGGGCCTCGAACGCCTGGGCCAATGACTTCCGATCCGAGAAGCTCGTGAACGGGCTCAAGCAATACACGGTCGACACCTACCCGGAGACGCTGCGCTTCACGTTCACCGTCACCAACATCGACCCGACGCTCCCCTCCGAGCTGCTCTCCGCGACCGCGCCCCTGCTGAAGTCCTGCACGCTCTCGCCCACGTCCCCCCTCGTGGTTCCAGCGGGAGGCCACGTCACGTATCAGTGCGAAATCGAGCTGGAGAGCTACGACGCGTGTCTCACATGGGGGATACACGATGCGAACCCCGTGACGCCCAACCACGAGGTCTCCTTCACCAGCACCTTCAGCATCGGCTGGGACGCAGGTGCCAGCCAGGCGGGGGCCAACGTGCTCTGCCTTCCTCAGCCCAACCTGTTCTGTGACGACACCGTCTACCTCTCCACGACCTCGCGCTCTCCGGAAGGACGGCCCGCGGCCCCCTCACGGCTCTACATCTTCGACCCCGCCACCGGCACGCTGACGCTACAAGGTGAAGCCGCGCTCCCCTACAACGCGCTGGCGTTCAACCACTACGACGACATCCTGTACGCCATCGCCTCGGACGGTGTCAGCGCGCCCAGCTTCATCCGCGTCGACGCCACCGGCTCTTCGAGCATCATCGCCCCGCTGGACACCACGGCACCACGCTCGGCCATCTGGACCGCGGGAGCCGTTCTCAAGGATGGCTCCTACGTCGGCTTCGAGCACAGCACCCATCGCCTCATCCGCATCAACCCCAGCACCGGAGGCACCCTCTCCGAGCAAGTGGTGACCATCCCGGGAGACTTCCAACTGGCGGACTTCGCGACGAATCCTCGGGACGGCCAGCTCTACGCCTTCAACAACGCCACCCAGCGGCTGACCCGCATCGACCCGCTCACGGGCGTAGCCACCGACCATCCCGAGCCCGCGCAGATTGACGGCAGGCCCGCGGAGAACCCCGTCATGAGCGCCGCCGTCTTCACACGCGACGGCGAGCTCTTCCTCTACGGAACCAGCGGCCCCGACACCCGCAGGGTCAGCGGCTTCCATGCCGTGGACGTGACGACGGGAAGCCTGACCCGCCTCCTCACGCGGCCGGTGCCCCAGCTCGCGAACGGCGCGATGTGTGGCGTCTACTCCTGGGGCTCGCCTCGTCCGCAGCCGACGACCCGGGACCGCGGATTCTTCGGCGCCAGCGAGAGCGCCCTCTTGGAGTGCCTGGCATACGGCCCCATCTCCCTCGGCGCTCTCGGCGAAGTCTCCACCCTCCCGGGTGCCCTGGGCATCCTCTGGGCCAACCCCGCCATCGCCTCGAACAACGCGCGCCGCACGGCCCTGGAGTCCTTGAAGGTCCGGACGGCGCGAGAAGCGCTGACGGCGGTCTGCAACGAGCGCGTCTTCAACACGCGCGCGCCGACCCTGTCCGCGCTGGAGAATCCGGCCTCGCTCGACCCCGGCCGGGTGGAGGAGCTGCGTCAACGGCTGGAGCGGCACAACCACTCTGGCAAGCGGACCGCCATCCCGCTGCGAAAACGAATCTTCGCGGTGGACCCGCTGCAAGCCATGGAGCGCGCCGAGGAACCTCGGTTCTGAGAGGGAGCGTGGTCGTGAAGATTCCATCCCAATCCAGGTGGATTCCGGGTCTGCTCGTGGTGCTGGGAGCAAGTGCCTGCGATAGCAGCGAAGACGATTTGATGCGGGCGCTGGGAGACCCCGTGCTGGACGCCTTCGAAATCCGCCTGCGAGGCCAGGACGCGGCACAGTATGAGAAGGTCCTGCTGGGCATGGGCCAGGTCGAGGTCACGTCCTTCGGCGAGCCCGTCCGCTTCGAGCCCTCGCCCAACGCTCGCGCCATGGACCTGTCGGACACGGACCACGCGCACCTCCTGGGGCGCTTCTTCCTGCCCAGGTACGTGAAGCAGGTGGACATCACCGTGCGCTTGGACGACGTGGGCGCGTTCAAGGAAGACAGTCTGGCAGGCCTCATCAACGCCCAAGCCGGAACCATCCAGTTCTCGACGACGCGCAGCGCCCTGGAGCAGCGCTCACGCGTCGTCATCCACCTGCACCTGAAGGACAGCCTCTTCGACGGCAGGGGCGGAAAGACGCTCCTGCCGTCGACTTACATCGCCCACTGAAAGTCCCGACGCCCCGAAGGCCCTCTGGCTTCCACCTGCGCGCGAGCCCGGGCCCTGCCAGAATGCGCGCCATGAAGACCCCCGGGAAACAGGTGGTACTCGTCCGGCACGGAGAGACGGAGTGGAGCCGCGCCGGTCGGCACACAGGGCGGACGGACATTCCGCTCCTGGGCTCCGGCAGGGAGATGGGCCGCCTTCTCGGCGCGCCGCTGAAGGCCTGGCGCTTCGACACCGTCTACACCAGCCCGCTGAGCCGCGCGGCGGACACCTGCGCCCTGGCCGGCTACGGGGACTACGCCCAGCTGCGCGAGGACCTCATGGAGTGGGACTACGGCGACTACGAGGGGCGCACCGGCGCGGAGATTCGCGCCGAGCGGCCCGACTGGACCATCTGGAAGAACGGCGTCCCCAACGGAGAGACCGCGGCGCAGGTGGCCACTCGCGTGGACGGCGTCATCGCCGACGCACTGCGGACGGACGGGGACGTGCTCATCTTCGCCCACGGGCACCTGCTTCGCGTGCTCGCGGCGCGGTGGCTGGGCCTGCCCCCGTGGGAAGGCCGCCTCTTCCTGCTGAGCACCGCGTCCATCAGCGTGCTCGGCCATGACGGCGACAGGCGCCGCCCGGCCATCGTGTCGTGGAACGACACCACGCACCTGCGCGCGTAGCTACAGTCGTCCCTCCAGGAAGTTGCGCACCAGCGCGGGGCCCTCGGGGGTGAGCACGCTCTCCGGATGGAACTGCACGCCCACCACGGGCCGCTCGCGATGGCGCAGCGCCATGATGAGGCCATCCTGGCTCCAGGCGGTGGCTTCCAGCTCGGCGGGCAGTGACGGCGCCTCCACGATGAGCGAGTGATAGCGCGCCGCAGAGAAGCCCTCGCTGAGCCCGGCGAAGAGCCCCGTGCCGCCATGCCGGATGTGCGCCGCCTTCCCGTGCACCGGCTCTGGCGCGCGCACCACCTTGCCGCCGAAGGCCACGCCAATGGACTGGTGCCCCAGGCACACGCCCAGCACCGGCACGCGTGACTGGGCAATGGCCGCCACGCTGACACCCGCCTCGTGCGGAGTGCAGGGCCCCGGCGAAATCACCAGGTGGGACGCGCCCGAGGCCGCGACACCTTCGGCATCCAGGCCGTCGTTGCGCACCACCTTCACCTCGGCCCCCAACGTGTACAGGAGCTGCACGAGGTTGAAGGTGAAGGAGTCGTAGTTGTCGATGACCAGAATCACCGGCCACCTCCCTCGCGCGCCAGCCGCAGCGCGGCGGCCATGGCGCCCGCCTTGGCTTCCGTCTCGTCCGCTTCCTTCGACGGCACCGAGTCCGCGACCACTCCCGCGCCCGAGGTCCACATCGTCCGGTCTCCGTCCACGAAGAAGGTGCGCAGCGCAATCGCCACGTCCAGCGTGCCGCAGAAGGACAGGTAACCCACCGCGCCCGAGTAGGGCCCGCGCCGCTGGACCTCCAACTCGTCGATGATTTGCATCGCGCGAATCTTGGGCGCGCCCGACACCGTGCCCGCGGGGAAGGTGCTGGCCAGCGCATCCAGCGCGTCGTACTTCGCGTCGAGCTTGCCGCGCACCTGCGACACGATGTGCATCACGTGGCTGTAGCGCTCGATGAGCATCATGTCCTCGACGCGCACCGAGCCAGGTGCCGCCACGCAGCCCACGTCGTTGCGCCCCAGGTCCACCAGCATGATGTGCTCGGCGCGCTCCTTCTCGTCCGCGAGCAGCTCCTTCTCCAGGGCCAGGTCCTCGGCCTCGGACGCGCCACGGCGCCGGGTGCCGGCGATGGGCCGCACCACCACGTCCCCGTCGCGCACCTGCACCAGCAACTCCGGCGACGCGCCCACCAGCGCGCGGGCCTCGCCCAGCTCCACGAGAAAGAGGTACGGCGATGGATTCACCCGCCGCAGCGCGCGGTAGAGCGACAGCGGCGGCGGCGCGCCCCGGGATTCGAAGCGGCGCGCGAGCACGACCTGGAAGATGTCTCCGGCGCGGATGTACTCCTGCGCCTGAGCCACCGCCGACTCATACCCCGCGCGGTCCCAGCACGCGGTAGGCGCCACGTCCCCACGCATGCGCGGCGCTGGCGCATAGGCCTCTGGAGACAGTGGTTTCAACAACCGGTCCGCCATGGCCTGCGCGCGCCCCTCCGCGTCCTTCAGCGCGGCGGCCACGCTGCCGTGCAGCGACGGCCGGGCAATGGCGGTGGCCTTGAGCGTTCCGGTGCGGGTGTCGTGCGTGACGAAGTCCTCGCACACCAGCCATTCCGAGTCCGGGAAGGAGATGTCGCTGGGGTGCCGGTCCGGCACCGTGGGCTCCAGCCACGAGAAGCAGTTGTAGCCCATGTACCCCACGAGCCCGCCCAGGAAGGGTGCCTCACCGGGGAGCCGGGCCACGGCCAGCTCGCGCCAGAGCTGGCGCAGCACGTCCAGGGGCTTGCCGTCCCGGCGCTCCTCGCTCGAGCCGCGCCACAAGGTGGCACCGTTCCGATCCAACCGCACGCGGCCCGCGGGCTCCGCGCCGATGTGGCTGTAGCGGCCGAACTGCTCGCCGCCGTAGCACGACTCGAGGATGAAGCCGCGCGAACCACCGCCCAGCTTCAGATAGGCCGACAGCGGCGTATCGAGGTCCGCCGGCAGCTCCACCGACACCGGCACCGCCTCACCCTGCTCCGCGCGCTGCCGATAGGCTGACTTCCGCTCCTGTGCATCCATCGTCTTTGACTCACTTCCCACCGCGCATCACGGCAGGGGGATGGGTTATCCCCCGTCCGAGGGGAGTCCTCCAAGCGGTCCGATATTCTCCTCCCCACGTCGCGCAAGCCCCCGGGCCAGCGGGTGCCCGGGGAGCAGCCCGGGGAGCTCCCGCCGGTGAGGCGGCGTCCTACCCCGGGTGGTCCGGCTCCAAGCCCCTCGCTATCTGAATGGGACTTTGAGTGCCGCTCCTCCCGCTCCATTGATGACGGTGACGCCTCAGGGGCTCTACTGCGTTCCCGGCGGCTTCCACGTCGACCCCTGGCGTCCGGTGGACCGGGCGCTCATCACCCACGCGCATGGAGACCACGCACGCAGTGGCAGCCACCGCTACCTGGGCGCCCGGGCGGGCAAGGGACTGCTCCACCGGAGATTGGGCGCGGACGCCACCATCGACACGCTCGACTACGGCGAACGGCTGCGCATCAACGGAGTCACCGTCAGCTTCCATCCCGCGGGCCACGTGCTGGGCAGCGCGCAGGTGCGCGTGGAGCACGGCGGTGAGACCTGGGTCGTGTCCGGCGACTACAAGCGCGCGCCGGACCCCACGTGCGCGCCCTTCGAGGTCGTCCCCTGCCACACCTTCATCACCGAGGCGACGTTCGGCCTGCCCATCTTCCGCTGGGACGCGACGGAGCAGGTGGCCGAGGACATCCTGCGTTGGTGGGACGCCAACCGCGCGCTGGGCCGCGCGGCGGTGCTGTTCTGCTACGCGCTGGGCAAGGCGCAGCGGCTGCTCGCGGAGCTGGCGAAGCTGACCGACCGCGCCGTGTTCATCCACGGCGCCTTGCACTCCCTGGTGGACGTATACCGGGACGCGGGCGTCCGCATGCTGCCCACGCACTTGGTGTCCGAGGTGGAGAAGGGCACCTCGTTCGCGGGAGCGCTGGTGCTGGCGCCGCCGAGCGCGAACGGCACCACGTGGATGCGCCGCTTCGGTGAGCATGAAACCGGCTTCGCGTCCGGCTGGATGCGCGTTCGAGGCAACCGCCGCCGCCGGGGCTTCGACCGCGGCTTCGTGCTGTCGGACCACGCGGACTGGCCCGACCTGCTGCGCACGGTGAAGGACATCCGGGCGGAGCGCGTGCTGGTGACGCACGGCTACGCCGAGCCGCTGGCCCACTACCTGCGCGAGCAGGGCGTGGACGCCGCGCCCCTGGCCACGCCCTTCGAAGGCGAAGCGGAGGACTGACGCGTGCGGCGACTGGCGGACCTCTACGAAACGCTGGACCAGACCACGTCCACCAACGCCAAGGTGGAAGCGCTCGCGCGCTACTTCCAGGAAGCGCCCCCGGAGGACGCGGCGTGGGCGCTCTACTTCCTCACGGGGCAGAAGCTGAAGCGGCTGATTCCCACGAAGCTGCTGGTGGGGTGGACGCAGGAGCTGACCAGCATCCCCGGTTGGCTCTTCGAGGAGGTCTACGCCTCCGTGGGTGACCTGGCGGAGGTGATTGCCCTGCTGCTGGACGCCCGTGAGCGCCCGGCACGGACCGAGGAGCTGCCCCTGTCCGTCTGGCTGGAGCAACGCCTGTTGCCGCTGCGTCAACTGGACGCCGCCGGGCAACGCGAGCAGGTGGTGTCCTGGTGGCACGCCATGCCCCGGCGTGAATTGTTCCTGCTCAACAAGATGCTCACCGGTGAACTGCGGGTGGGCGTGTCCTCCACGCTGGTGGTCCGCGCGGTGGCGCAGGTGGCGGGCCTGCCCGCGCCCAGCGTGGCGCACCGGCTGATGGGGACGTGGACGCCCTCGCCCACGTTCTTCCGGCAGCTCGTGTCCCAGGACGTGTCGGACAGCGACAGCTCCCGGCCCTACCCCTTCTATCTCGCGTCGCCGCTGGAGCAGCCACCAGGGGACCTGGGCGACCGGGCGGAATGGCAGGTGGAGTGGAAGTGGGATGGCATCCGGGGCCAGCTCATCCGCCGCAAGGGCAGCGTGCACCTGTGGAGCCGCGGCGAGGAGCTCATCACCGAGCGCTTCCCCGAAATCGCGGACGCCGCCGCCGCGCTCCCCGAGGGCACGGTGCTGGACGGCGAGGTGTTGGCCTACGCGGACGGAAGGCCCCTGCCCTTCGCCCAGCTCCAGCGGCGCATCGGCCGGCAGAAACTGACGCCCAAGGTGCTGGCCGAAGCGCCCGCGGCCTACATCGCCTACGACATGCTCGAGCTGGGGGGCGAGGACCTCCGGAGCCAGCCACTGCGCGAACGGCGCGCGAAGCTGGAGGCACTGTTGGAAGACGTGCCTCGGCTCCCCGTCTCCCCCGTCGTGCAAGCGGCGACCTGGGAGGACCTGGCCACCGCGCGGGGCGAAGCGCGAGAGCGCAACGTCGAGGGCTTCATGCTCAAGCGCCTGGAGTCGCCGTACCTCACCGGGCGCAAGCGGGGCGACTGGTGGAAGTGGAAGATTGACCCGTTCACGGTGGACGCGGTGTTGCTGTACGCGCATCCGGGCCACGGCCGGCGCTCGTCGCTGTACACCGACTACACCTTCGCGGTGTGGAACGGCACGGAGCTCCAGCCCGTGACGAAGGCGTACTCCGGCCTGACGGACGCGGAGATTGGCCGGCTGGACCGGTGGATTCGCGCGCACACGCGGGAGAAGTACGGCCCCGTGCGCTCGGTGGAGCCTGAACAGGTCTTCAAACTGCACTTCGAGGGCATCCAGTCCTCGCCGCGTCACAAGTCGGGCGTCGCGCTGCGATTCCCCCGAATCGCCCGCTGGCGGACGGACAAGAAGCCGCAGGACGCGGACACGCTGGACTCGCTCAAGGAGCTGCTCCATGCCAGCGGGTAGACCCCGCTCGCTGCGGGCGCAGATTGCCGCCAGTCGCAAGGCCCTGCGCGCCACCACCGAGCCTCCAACCACGGAGGCGCCGCGCAAGCCCAGGCGACCTCGCGTCCAGCGCGCATCGACTCGAGCTCAAACGAATGAACCACCCCTGGAGCGGCTGCGCGGCTGGTTCCGCGCGAAGGGGTGGACACCCTATCCGTTTCAAGAAGAAGCCTGGGCCGCCCATGCGCGCGGCGAAAGCGGGCTCATCCACGTCCCCACCGGCGCGGGCAAGACGTACGCGGCCTACCTGGGTCCGCTCGCGGACGTCGCGGCGAATGGACAGCCAGGGCTTCAACTCCTCTACGTGACGCCGCTGCGCGCGGTGTCCCGGGACGTGGAGAAGGCGTTGAGGGAGCCGCTCACCGTGCTGGACGCGGACATCACCGTGGAGAGCCGCACCGGCGACACGTCCTCGTCGGTGCGCCAGCGTCAGCGAGAGCGCCTGCCGCAGGTGCTCATCACCACGCCGGAGTCGCTGTGCGTCCTGCTCACGCATGAGCGGGCCCCGGAGCTGTTCGCATCACTGCGCTCCGTCATCGTGGATGAATGGCACGAACTCCTTGGCTCCAAGCGGGGTTCGCAGTTGGAGTTGGCGATGGCCCGCCTGCGCCACTTCGCGCCGGGCCTGCGCACCTGGGCGCTGTCCGCCACGCTGGCCAATCTGGAAGAGGCCGCCCGCCACGCCGTGGGCACCGGCCAGACGCCCACGATTGTGAGCGCGGCGTTGGAGCGGCCCGTCGTCGTCGAGACATTGCTGCCCGAATCCGTGGATGCGTTCCCCTGGGCGGGCCACCTGGGCTTCTCCATGCTGGCCCGCGTGGGCGCGTGGCTGGACGCGGAGCGCTCCACGCTCATCTTCACCAATACGCGCTCCCAGGCCGAGCGCTGGTTCGAAGGACTGCGCTTCGCCCGCCCGGAGTGGGCGCACCTCATCGCGCTCCACCATGGTTCCATCGAACGCGAGGAGCGCGAGCGCGTGGAGAGCGGCCTCAAGGAAGGCTCGCTGCGCATCGTGGTGTGCACCTCGTCGCTGGACCTGGGCGTGGACTTCGGCCCGGTGGAGCGCGTGGTACAGGTGGGCAGTCCCAAGGGCATTGGCCGCACGATGCAGCGCGCGGGCCGCAGCGCCCACCGCCCGGGCGCCACCTGTCACATCCTCTTCGTCCCCACGCACGCGCTCGAGCTGGTAGAGATGGCCGCCGCCAAGGACGCGCTCCTGCGCCGCGAGGTGGAGGCCCGCACACCGCCGGGCAAGCCGCTGGACGTCCTGGCGCAGCACCTGGTGACGTGCGCATTGGGAGGCGGCTTCACGCCCGGCGCCCTGCGAGACGAGGTGCGCACCGCGGCGGCCTTCGCCGGCCTCACCGACGAGGAGTTCGCGTGGACTGTGTCCCTGGTCCGCGAAGGCAGCCCGACGCTGCGCGCCTACCCGGAGTTCCGGCGCGTGGTGGAGCACGAGGGCCGCTGCGTCGTCGCGGACGCGCGCGTGGCCCGCATGCACCGCCTCAACATCGGTACCATCACCTCTGACGCGGTGGTGCAGTTGCGTTACTGGAGCGGAGGGCGCCTGGGCAGCGTGGAGGAGTCCTACGTCAGCCGCCTCAAGCCGGGCGACACCTTCATCTTCGCGGGGAAGAAGCTGGAGTTCAGCCGCATCCAGGACATGACCGCCTACGTGCGGCCCGCGAAGACGAAGGTCACCCAGACGCCGCGCTGGGGCGGCAGCCGCCTGCCCTTGTCCGGCTCACTGGCCGCCGCCGTTCGGCGCACGCTGGACACCGCGCGCCACGGCGATGTCACGTCGGACGAACTGGCCGCCGCCTGGCCCGTGCTGGACGCGCAGGCCCGCCTGTCCCGCATCCCCGCGGCGGACATCCTGCTGGCGGAGACGTGCCAGACGCGCGACGGGCACCATCTCTTCCTCTATCCCTTTGAAGGACGGTTGGTGCACGAAGGACTGGCGGCGCTGCTGGCGCTGCGGCTGACGCGCCTGCGAAAGGCCACCTTCACCCTGTCGGTGAATGACTACGGCCTGGAGCTGCTCACGCCCACGCCCTTCCCCTTCGAGGAGGCGCTGCACCCCGCGCTCTTCACCCGCGAGCGCCTGGAGGCGGACGTCCTGGAGAGCGTCAACGTCGGCGAGCTGTCAAAGCGCCAGTTCCGCGACATCGCCCGCATCGCCGGGCTGGTGCTGCCGGGGCTGCCCGGCGCGCGCAAGTCCTCGCGGCAGGTCCAGGCCAGCGCGTCGCTGCTGCACGACGTCTTCCTCAAATACGACCCGGACAACCTCCTGCTCGTCCAGGCCCGCCGGGAGGTGCTGGAGCAACAATTCGAGGAGGGGCGCCTGGAGCGGACCCTGGAGCGGCTTCAAGCCGCGCCCCTGGAGCTCATCCATGTCCGCCGGCCCACGCCCCTGGGCTTCCCGCTCGTCGTCGAGCGCATCAGCGCGAGCCTGTCGAGCGAGTCCCTGCTGGAGCGGGTGGAGCGATTGAAGGAGCGATGGACTCGCGAAGATGCCAGGTCCGCATAGAGGGCACCCTGCTGGAGCTGCTCCCGGAGCGCGCCCTGTACTGGCCCGACACTGGCACCCTGGCCGTGGCGGACCTGCACTGGGGCAAGACGGAGAGCTTCCAGCAGCACGGCATCCCCCTGCCCGCGGGCGTGCTGGAGGACGACCTGGCCCGCCTGTCCGCGGCGCTCACCACCACCGGTGCCCACCGCCTGCTCCTGCTGGGAGACCTCATCCACTCACGCCAGGGCCTCACCGCCGCCGTGGTGGAGCGGCTGGCGGAGTGGCGGGAGTCCCACGCGTCGGTGGAGTGCGTCCTGGTGCGGGGCAACCATGACCGGCACGTGAAGACACTGCCCGACCGCTGGCGCCTGGACGTCCGCGAGTCCTCCATCGACGAAGGCCCCTTCCACTTCGCCCACCACCCGGAGCCCGTTTCAGGCCGCTATGTATGGGCAGGTCACCTCCACCCCATGGTGCGGCTGGGCGGCAGGAGCGACACACTGCGTCTTCCCTGCTTCCAGGTGGGTCGCGGCGTGGGCGTGCTTCCGGCCTTCAGCGCCTTCACGGGTGGACTCAACGTCTCCCGCCGCGCGGGCGATCGCATTTTCGCCGTCGCCGGCCCCGCAGTCGTCGAGGTGTAGGATGAGCCACGCCAAACGCCGCAAAATACTGGGTATCATCGAAACAGATAATACCTTCGAGCGCTCCAACCACCGGGACCGCGAGGCGTGGCTCGGCAAGTGCTTGCACTGCAACGCGCACTTATGGGTCGGCTTGGATGGCGAGCCGATCAGCCGCGCCACCATCGAGCACATCCTCCCGAAGACGGCCGGGGGCACCGAGGCGCTGAGCAACCTGGGCCTGGCCTGCGCCCGGTGCAATCAGGGCAAGGGCACCCGGCATGACGCCCGTTATCACCGGGACGCACGCGCCCGGGAGCTGGTGGAAAGGCTTCTGGCCCGGCGCCTCTCGCGCTGGCGGAAGCCGGAGACCGACGAAGAGCCGTGAAACACCCGGAGTGATCCTCCCCGACGGGTGCTTTGCTCAATCGTCCCTACCTCCCTCCAGAAGAGAGATTCATCACCGCGCGACCGCGACTTTCCGCCCTCGCGCGAGGAAGTGGTATCCCCTTGCCGCCACATCTGAATGGTTGACACTGCCGTGTCGATGCCCGATGGTCCCGCGCCGCATTAGGGCAGGGAGAGGAGGAGGGCCCCGCCCACGGCATTACTAATAGAGGTTTCGTTGGACGTGTCCGCTTCGCCTTCAGTGCGCCAGGAGCTACCGCCCACCCGCCCCAGTGGGGCCGGGAATGCCCCTCCGCTCCCTGTGCCCGGTAACGCCCACGCCTCGCCTTTCGTTCCCTTCACGAGTGCTGTTGTCGAAGCCCCCTTGCCCATGGTCCAGGTATGAGCGGCCCTCTCTTCCCACGTTGGACGAACACGGTGTCGCGGCTGTCCGCCGCGGCGCTCCTTGCCGTGCCCGCCATCGGTATCGGCGGTCTCATGGCCTACGTGCGCTCGCCGTACGTCACTGGCCAGCAGCGGCCCATTGAACAGCCGATCGAGTTCGATCACCGCCACCACGCGGGTGATGAGCAGATTGACTGTCGGTACTGTCACTGGTCGGTCGAGGAGTCGCCCTCTGCGGGCATCCCCTCCACCACGGTGTGCATGTCCTGCCACGCACAGGTCTGGAACAAGAGCCCGTACCTCAACGAGGTCCGCAAGGCGTTCTTCTCCGACCAGCCCATTCCCTGGGTCCGCGTGCACAACCTGCCGGACTTCGTCTACTTCAACCACTCCATCCACGTGGCCAAGGGCGTCGGCTGCGCCACCTGCCACGGCCGCGTCGACCAGATGGCCGCCGTGGAGCAGGCTGCGCCGCTCACCATGGCCTGGTGCCTGGATTGCCACCGCAATCCGGAGCCCCACCTGCGTCCGGCGGAGTTCATCACGTCCATGACGTGGACCCCGCCCGAAGACAAGGCCAAGGCCGCTGAGCTTGGCCGCCAGTTGGCTGAAGCGTACGACGTCCACTCGCGCGAGAGCTGCTCCACATGCCACCGATGAACACGAAGCGCGACGGCGCCCCGTCGCAGGATACCCCCTCCTCCTTCGCGCTCCCGGTCGTCACGGACCGGCCTGCCGCCAGGTCCGACGTTGTCGGCGAGGCGCTCGAGCACGCGGCGGCCAATGCCTCCCCCTCCGAGCCCGGCTATGGCCAGACGTACTGGCGCAGCCTGGAGGAGAAGCTCGGCACGCCCGACTACATGGAAGCGACGCGGCCGGAGTTCCCCGTCGGCGCGGACCTGGCGCCCACGGGCTTCGCCCGCCGCGAGTTCATGCACCTGCTGGGCGCCTCGCTGGCCCTGGCCGGCGCCACGGCGTGCAGCACCCGTCCGGTGGATGAGCGCATCCTGCCGTACACCAAGACGCCCCCCGAGCTCGTCCCGGGCAACCCGCTCCACTACGCGTCCGGCATGACGCTGGCCGGTCACACCTCCGGTCTGCTCATCACCGCCCGCGAGGGTCGCCCCGTGAAGATCGAGGGCAACCCGGACCACCCGGTCAACCAGGGCGCCGCTGGCCCCTGGGAGCAGGCGTTCCTGCTGTCCCTGTACGACCCGAGCCGCGCCCGCGTGCTCCGTCAGGGCAAGAGCCCCCGCGCCCTCCGCGTCCTGCGCGAGGAGCTGGTCAACGCCGCCAGCAAGGCCGCCGCCAATGACGGTGGCAGCCGCGTGCGCTTCCTGTCCGAGCCCGGCAACTCGCCGCTGACCGGCGACCTGCGCAGCCGCATCCTGAAGAAGCTGCCGAACGCGCGCTTCCACAGCTACACCGCGCAGACGCACGACACGCAGGACGAGGCGCTCCGCGCGCTCTTCGGCGGACAGCCCGTTTCGGCCGTCTACGACTTCGCCCAGGCGGACATCGTCCTGTCGCTGGACGCGGACTTCCTGGAGAGCCGCCCGGAGAACCTGGGCTACGCGCGCCAGTTCGCCAACCGCCGCGACCCGAACAACGGTCCGCTCAACCGGCTCTACGTGGCCGAGGCCCGCTTCTCCATCACCGGCGGCATGGCCGACCACCGCCTGCGCGTGAAGTCGCAGGAAGTGCTCGCGGTCGCCGCCGCCGTGGCCCAGGCCGTGGGTGGCCCCGCCGCCTCGCTGGCTGGCGCCGCCGCCAACAAGGCGTCGCTGAAGTCGGACCACAACGCCTGGGTGCAGGCGGTCGTCGCGGACCTGCGCGCCGCGCGTCCGGGCCGCACCCTGGTGGTCGCGGGTGAGCGTCAGCCGGCCGCGGTCCACGCGCTGGCCCACGCCATCAACGCCGCGCTGGGCAACACCGGCACCACGGTGAAGTACGTGCAGTCGTCCATCGCGGAGCAGGAGGGCCTGAGCCAGGTCCGCGCGCTGGTGGAGGACATCACGGCGGGCCGCGTGGACACGCTGGTCATCACGAGCTGGAACCCGGTGTTCTCGGTTCCGGCGGACACGGGTCTGAAGGAGCTGCTGGACCCGGCGACCAACCCCAACCGCGGCAACCTCACCGTTCTCTACACGGGCCTCTACGAGGACGAGACCAGCCAGTACGCCGACTGGTTCGTCCCCGCGACGCACCCGCTGGAGACGTGGAGCGACGGCCGTTCGTTCGACGGCACCGTGGCCATTGCCCAGCCGCTCATCCAGCCGCTCTACAACGGCGTGCCGGAGTCCGAGCTGCTGGCGATGTTCCTCGACGAGCCCTACCGCCCCGCGTACCAGATGCTGCGCGACTACTGGCAGGGGCAGTCCGAGGGCCAGGGTGACTTCGAGGCCCGCTGGGAGAGCTGGGTGTCGGATGGTGCCATCCCCGGCACGCAGGCCGCCCCGGTGCAGGGCGCTCCGGACTTCGGCGCTGCCTCCGCGCTGGTGACGGGCTACACGGCCCCCGCCACGGGCGAGCTCGAGATCAACTTCGTCTACGACTACAAGATCTTCGACGGCCGCTTCGGCAACAACTCCTGGCTGCAGGAGCTCCCAGACCCCATCACCAAGATGACCTGGGACAACGCCGCGCTGCTGAGCCCGGAGACCGCCAAGAGGCTGAGCCTCGAGCCCGGTGACCTGGCGGAGCTGACCTACGGCGGCCGCAAGCTGACCGTGCCGGTCTGGATCACCCCCGGCCACGCGGACGACACCGTGACGATGGCGCTGGGCTACGGCCGTGACGGCCTGCACGAGCAGGTGGCCAAGGCGGTGGGCTTCAACGCCAACGCGGTGCGCACCGTGAAGGCCCCCTGGTTCGACGGCGGTGCCACGCTCACCAATGTGCGCGGCAGCTACAAGTTCAGCCTGACCCAGACGCACTGGCGGATGGAGAACCGCCCGCTCGCGCTGGACATGCCGCTGTCCGAGCTGAAGAACCCGTCCATCGCGACGCAGCACACGCTCCACCGCGTCAAGAGCGAGCTGAAGTTCAAAGTCCAGGACATCCTGAGGCCCTTCAACTACGACAAGGGCCCCGATAACCCCCAGGGCTACAAGTGGGGCATGGCCATCGACCTGTCGCGCTGCACCGGCTGCAGCGCGTGCGTGATTGCCTGCCAGGCGGAGAACAACATCCCCGTCGTGGGCAAGCAGCAGGTCTCCGTCAGCCGTGAGATGCAGTGGCTGCGCATCGACCGCTACTTCGAGGGCAGCGAGAGCGACCCCCGGATGGTCATGCAGCCGGTGATGTGCGTGCACTGCGAGAAGGCCCCCTGCGAGTACGTCTGCCCGGTGAACGCCACCGTGCACTCGGACGAGGGCCTCAACGACATGGTGTACAACCGCTGCGTCGGCACCCGGTACTGCTCGAACAACTGCCCGTACAAGGTGCGCCGGTTCAACTACCTGCACTACACGGCGGACAAGACGGCCACCGAGAAGATGCTGATGAACCCGGACGTCACCGTCCGCAACCGCGGCGTGATGGAGAAGTGCACGTACTGCGTCCAGCGCATCGAGCGAGTGCGCATCGACGCCCGCGTCGAGAAGCGCCTCATCAATGAGAAGGAGCTGCAGACGGCCTGCCAGCAGACCTGCCCCACGCAGGCCATCACCTTCGGCTCCCTCAACGACCCGCAGCAGCGCGTCACGCAGCTCCACGAGGACGAGCGCGCGTACAAGCTGCTCCACGAGCTGGGCACCCGCCCGCGCACCGCGCACCTCATCCGCGTCCGCAATCCCAACCCCGCCCTCGAGCCCGCCGCGCCCGCCGCTGCGAACCAAGGGAGCCACTAAGCCATGGCTGAAACTGCTTCCACCACGTATCACGACCCGCTCGAGCCACGACCCCTCGTCGCGCCGCACCATGACGACGCGACCCTGAACGAGACGCTGCTGGACCATGTCTGGCGCAAGCCGGGCAAGGGCTGGTTCATGCTCTTCGGCCTGTCGCTCAGCGCGCTGGGCCTGCTCGTCATCGGTGTCACCTACACGCTGGCCCGCGGTATCGGCGTGTGGGGTAACAACCAGCCGGTCGGCTGGGCGTTCGACATCATCAACTTCGTCTGGTGGGTCGGTATCGGCCACGCCGGTACGCTCATCTCCGCCATCCTCCTGCTCTTCCAGCAGAAGTGGCGCACGAGCATCAACCGGTTCGCGGAAGCCATGACGCTGTTCGCCGTCATGTGCGCCGGTCTGTTCCCGCTGCTGCACACCGGCCGTCCCTGGTTCGCCTTCTGGCTGTTCCCCTACCCCAGCACCCTGGGCGCGTGGCCGCAGTTCCGCTCGCCGCTGGTGTGGGACGTGTTCGCCATCTCGACGTACCTCACGGTATCCGCGCTCTTCTGGTTCGTGGGCCTCATCCCGGACCTGGCGGCGCTGCGTGATTCGTCCAAGACGAAGCTCCAGCGGACCATCTACGGCCTGTTCGCGCTCGGTTGGCGCGGCTCCGGTCGGCACTGGCACAACTACAAGATTGCGTACCTGCTGCTGGCCGGTCTCTCCACGCCGCTCGTGGTGTCCGTGCACACCATCGTTTCGTTCGACTTCGCCGTCTCCCTGCTGCCCGGCTGGCACGCCACCATCTTCCCGCCGTACTTCGTGGCCGGCGCCGTGTTCAGCGGCTTCGCGATGGTGATCACGCTCATCATCCCGGCGCGCAAGTACCTGGGTCTGCGGGACGTCATCACGGACCGCCACCTGGAGAACATGAACAAGGTCATCCTGGCGACGGGCCTGCTCGTCTCCTACGGGTACCTGATGGAGCACTTCGTCGCCTGGTACTCGCAGAACCAGTACGAGCTCTGGACCTTCTACGTGAACCGCGCCACGGGCCCCTACGCCGGCGTGTACTGGCTGATGATTGCCTGCAACGTCATCACCCCGAACATCTTCTGGTTCAAGAAGTGCCGCACCAGCATCCCCATCATGTGGGTGGCGTCCATCGCGGTGAACATCGGCATGTGGTGCGAGCGGTTCATCATCATCGTCACCTCGCTGAGCCAGGACTTCCTGCCGTCCTCCTGGGGCATCTACACCCCCACGTGGGTGGACTGGTCCATCTACATCGGCACGCTGGGCCTGTTCGGCACCCTGTTCCTCCTGTTCCTCAAGTTCGTGCCCGCGGTCGCCATCAGCGAGGTGAAGGAGCTCCAGCTCGAGCTCAAGCACGCCGCTCACCAGCACGGCTCTGATGATGCGCTTGCCGGCGCCGGCACCCTCACCCACGGAGCTCACTAAGAGCCATGGAAGCCACCGTTCTCGATTCCTGGGTCCTGGCGGAGTTCTCGACGCCGGACGCCCTCGTGACCGCCACCCGCCAGATGCGGGAGAAGGGCTTCGAGGGAATGGACACCTACTCTCCGTACCCGCTGCACGGCGGGTCGGAGGCCCTGGGTCTGCCACCCTCGCGCGTGCCCTTCATCGCCCTGTGCGGCGGTCTGACGGGCGTGGCCACGGCGCTGGCCATGCAGACGTGGATGAACACCATCGACTACCCGCTCAACATCGGTGGTCGCCCGCTGCTGTCGCTGCCGGCGTGGGTGCCCATCACGTTCGAGCTGGGGGTGCTGTTCGCCGCCTTCGGCATCTTCTTCGGTCTGCTGGGGCTCAGCCGCCTGCCCCAGCCGTACCACCCCGTCTTCGAGTCCGAGGAGTTCCGCACCGCCTCCACGCACGGCTACTGGCTGAGCGTGCCCCAGGCGACGGGCACGGACGCGGCGCCGGTCATGGATCAGCTCAAGGCCCTGGGCGCGACCCAGGTGACCCTCGTCACGGGAGAGAAGGAATGAGGTGGCTCATCCCCGCCGCCGGACTCGCCACGCTCACGGGCTGCAACGTCAGCTCGGAGTTCCTCCAGCGAATGGAGCACCAGGCGAAGTACGAGTACTACGAGGCGTCCGACTTCTGGGCGGATGGTCGCTCCATGCGCACGCCTCCCGTGGGCACGGTTCCGCGTGAGCGCTTCGACAAGCTCCCCGAGCTCAAGGACCCGACCCAGCGCCAGGTGGCCCTCACCGGCCGCAGCGCCGGCCAGCCGGTGGCCCACGTGCCCATCACGGTGGACCAGAACCTGCTGACCCTGGGTCAGAAGAAGTACAACATCGTCTGCTCGCAGTGTCACGGCGTGCTCGGCGATGGAAACAGCATCGTCGCGGAGAACATGGCCCTGCGCCTGCCTCCCTCGCTGCTGGACCTGGAGAGCAAGTCGGACGGCCACTTCTACGTGGCCATCAACGAGGGCTACGGCGTGATGCCGTCCTTCTCCGGTGAGCTCGACCTGCGCGAGCGCTGGGCCGTGGTTGCCTACGTCCGCGCACTCCAGACGGCCCGCAATACCCGCACGGACGGCCAGCAGCCCGTTCCGCAGGAGAACCGATGAGTCCCCCCGTCACCAACTCGCACACCAACTTCGGGCCGTACACCGGCACGCCGAAGCTCATGGTGCCCGCGTTCGCCGTGGGCATTCTCTGCCTCCTGGCCACGCTGGGTGGCTTCTTCGCCACCGACGCCAAGGGTGAGACGGCGCACGCCTATCTGATTGGCTTCACCTACTGGGTGGGCATCAGCGTCGCCTTCCTCATCATGCAGGCCATCTTCCACACGGCGAAGGCCAAGTGGCTCATCGTACTGCGCCGGACGATGGAGACGGCCTCCGCGGTGATTCCGGTGTTCTTCGTGCTGGCCCTGCCGCTGCTGGCCATGGCCACCTACCTCTACCCCTGGTGGGAAGGCTCCGAGCTGACCAAGGGCTACTCCAGCCTGGAGCTGGAGCACCTGAGCCACAAGCAGCACGGGTACCTGAACAACCACCTCTCGTTCCCCCCCGGCGTGGGCGTTCGCCACATCATCTACTTCGGCGTGTGGACCTTCGCGGCCTGGCGGCTGCGGTCGTGGAGCCTGAAGCAGGACACCGAGGGTGGACTCGACTTCACGGTGAAGCAGCGCAAGTTCTCTCCGGGTGTGCTGCCGTTCCTTGCCCTCACCATCACGTTCGCTTCTTTCGACTGGCTGATGAGCCTCACGCCGCTCTGGCAGTCGACCATCTTCGGCGTCTATTACTTCGCCGGAAGCTTCCTGGCGGCCTTCTGCATCCTGACCATCGTCACGGTGAGCGCCCAGGGCAAGGACCTCTACGGCAGCGTCGTGAAGCTGGACCACTTCCACAACCTCGGCAAGCTGATGCTCGCCTTCACCGCCTTCTGGGCCTACATCGCCTTCTCCCAGTTCATGCTGGTGTGGATCGCGAACATCCCGGAAGAGGCGCCCTGGTACGGCCTGCGCATGTTCGGCCCGTGGCGGTCGATGTCCATCGCCCTGTTCTTCCTCCACTTCCTGCTGCCCTTCGGCATCCTGCTGTCGCGCAAGCTGAAGCTGCAGCCTCGGAAGCTGGCCTGGGTGGCGGCGTACCTGCTCATCATCCACGCGGTGGACCTGTACTGGCTGGTGTGGCCAGCGCTGACCGGTGAAGCGGGCCCGACGTTCCACTGGTCGCTGCTCACGGCCTTCTTCGGAGTGGGTGGCATCGCGGTGGGCTTCGCCCTCTTCCTGGCGCGTGGCCACTACACGCTCACGGTGAAGGACCCCTACATCGCCGAGTCCTTGAGGTACGTGCAGCCATGAAGAAGACCCAGGTTGAGCTCGAGTCGCGCGTCATCGTCGGCGCGCACGGCGTGGCGGCGGAAGAAGACCACCTGGTCATGGGCAAGGTGGTGGGCGTCGGCGTGGGTGCGCTCGCCATCTTCGCGGTGGGCATCGTCTGGGCCTACACCATCCAGGTCCGGACCATGGCCGACATCCAGCCGGACGGTCCGCCGCCGCGTCCCGCGGCCATGGGCCAGTACGAGGTGGGCATCGTCAACCAGCGCCTGTTCGAGCAGGACTGGCACGCCGTGGACAAGATCAGCGGCCAGGACCAGGCGCTGAGCGCCGGCTGGGGTGACCAGCCGGGCGTGAAGCAGCACCCCGGCATCGACGCCGCGATGAAGACGGTCATCGAGCAGAAGCGCAACCCGCCCCCTGCTCCGACC
>NZ_VHLB01000081.1:0-39522 GCF_006547365.1 Myxococcus sp. AB056
CCTCAGGCCCCGGTGGAGGCTCCCCGCGCTGCCGTGCCGGCTCCCGCCGCCGCGCAGCCTCGTCCCTCTGTTCAGGAGAGCACCACCTTGCCCCAACCCCCCCCACGCTCACCGGTACCGCCGGCAGTCCGGACGCCTTCGAGCACTTCTTCGTCCGCGACCGTCGTCTCCCGGGGCCCTGCGCCTGGCTACCAGCAGCGTGGTGGACCCGGTGGTGGTCGCCCCGGTGGTCCGGGTGGCCCGGGTGGTCGTCCCGGTGGTCCGGGCGGCCCGGGTGGTCGTCCGGGTGGTCCGGGTGGCCCCGGTGGTCGTCCCGGTGGTCCGGGCGGCCCGGGTGGTCGTCCCGGCGGTCCGGGTGGGCGTCCGTCCTACCAGGGACCGGGCTCGTATCAGGGCGCCGGCCGTCCCGGTCAGGGACCGGTGCGTCCGACCTCGGCGCCCGGCACGGGTGTGCAGGCCTCGGCCTCTGCCTCTCCGACGCCGCAGGGCCCCACCATCATGGTCGGCGGCGTGCCGCACGCCCAGGTGTCGCCCACGGGCTCAGCCCGTCCCACGGCGACCCAGGCCGTCGTCATCTCGCGCCCGCTCATCCAGGTGCGCCGCGTGACGCCCACGGCCGGTCAGGCCAAGCAGTACCCCATGGCGCCGGGCCGCACGGGCATCCCCGAGCGGCGTGAGTACAAGGTGGTCCCGGACCACCTGGGCCGTGGCCGCGAGTTGGTGGACGTCTCCAAGAACAAGGAGCGTGGCCAGCGCAAGCGCACCAGCGGTGATACGCAGAGCGTGTCCAAGCAGGAACTGACGGACATGGTCTGGGGCCGCGTCACCATCCCCATCCGTGGCAAGAAGCGCAAGCCCACGAAGAAGGGCGCCAAGACGCAGATCACCCAGATGGCCGAGGAGAAGAAGGTCATCAAGCTGCAGGAGGGCATCTCCGTGTCCGACCTGGGCCAGCGCATGGGTGTGCGCAGCGCCGAGCTCATCAAGAAGCTGATGGGCCTGGGGAAGATGGCCACCGCGAACCAGCTGGTGGACGCGGACACTGCGGAGATGATCGCCGGCGACTACGGCTGGAAGATCGACCGCGTGGGCTTCGAGGTGGAGGACTACCTGCCCGAGGTGGAGGCCCGTCCCGAGGACGAGCGTCCCCGTCCGCCGGTCGTCGCCATCATGGGCCACGTCGACCACGGCAAGACGAGCCTCCTGGACGCCATCCGGAAGGCCAGCGTCGCGCAGGGCGAAGCGGGTGGCATCACCCAGCACATCGGCGCGTACAGCATCACCACCGCGCGCGGTGACGTGACGTTCCTCGACACGCCGGGCCACGAGGCCTTCACGTCCATGCGCGCCCGCGGCGCCGACGTGACGGACATCGTGGTGCTGGTGGTGGCCTCGGACGACGGCGTGATGCCCCAGACGGTGGAGGCCATCAAGCACGCGAAGGCGGCGGAGGTGCCCATCGTCGTCGCCATCAACAAGATGGACCTGCCGACCGCGAACCTGGACCGCGTGAAGAAGGACCTGGCCACCCACGAGCTCGTGCCGGAAGAGTGGGGCGGGGAGACCATCATGGTGCCCGTCTCCGCGAAGACGAAGGAGAACCTGGAGCTCCTGCTGGAGAACCTGGCCCTCCAGGCCGAGGTGCTCGAGCTGACCTCCAACCCGAGCCGTCCGTCGGTGGGCGCCATCATCGAGGCCAAGCTGGACCGCGGCCGTGGCCCTGTCGCCACGGTGCTGGTGCAGGAAGGCACGCTGAAGCTGGGTGACGCCGTCGTCACTGGCTCGCACTACGGCCGCGTCCGCGCGATGACGAACAGCCGCGGCGAGCAGGTGAAGGAAGTGAAGCCGGGCTACTGCGCAGAGGTCGTCGGTCTGTCCGGCGTGCCGGGCGCGGGTGACGCCATCAACGTGGTGGCGGACGAGAAGGCGGCCAAGCAGATCGCCGAGCACCGCAACATGAAGGAGCGGCAGACCGAGCTGTCCAAGGTCAGCCGCGAGTCCCTGGAGCAGCTGTTCGCCAAGACGAAGGCGGGTGGTGGTCCCAAGGAGCTGCGCGTCGTCATCAAGGCGGACGTGCAGGGCTCGGCGGAGGCCGTCAAGCAGGCGGTCCAGAAGCTCTCCACCCACAAGGTCAAGGTGGAGGTGGTCCACTCCGGTGTGGGCGCCATCACCGAGGGCGACGTGATGCGGGCGGCGGCCTCCAAGGGCGTCGTGCTGGGCTTCAACGTCAACCCGGAGTCCGGGGCGGAGGCCGCGGCCAAGGCCCAGGAAGTGGTGCTCAAGAGCTACTCCATCATCTACGAGCTCATCGACGGGGTTCGTACGGAGATGGAGGGTCTGCTGGAGCCCATCCGCACCGAGCGCAAGCTGGGCCGTGCGGAGGTGCGCAACACCTTCAACGTGCCGCGTCTGGGCACCATCGCCGGTGCGGCGGTGCTGGATGGCGTCATGAAGCGCGGCGCCTTCGTCCGCCTCATGCGCGAGAACAAGCAGCTGTTCTCCGGGAAGATGGCGTCGCTGCGGCGCTTCAAGGACGACGTCAAGGAAGTCGCTCAGGGCTTCGAGTGCGGTATCGGCATCGAGAGCTTCAACGACCTCAAGCCCGGTGACATCATCGAGGCGTACGAGATCGAAGAGACTCGGCAGAGCCTCACCTAGTTGCAGGAGAGCCCCGGCGCCTCCCTGAAACCCTGGGAAGACCCCATCTTCCCAGGGTGCTGATGCCCGGGTTGCCACCGCCTTCGGGCGTGGCCACCCGTGGCAAGGGGGACATTCATGTTCGTAGGTGTCGCACGCCTCACCCTGCAGATTCCGGACAGTGGCTCGCTGAAGTCCAAGCGGCAGGTGCTCCGCCGGGTGACGGACCGGCTCAAGGCCCGCTTCAACGTGGCGGTGGCCGAGGTCGAGGACCAGGATCTCTGGCAGAAGGCGTCACTGGCGCTCGCGGTGGTGGGTAACGAGCGACGCCACGTGGACGAGCAACTGGAGAAAATCATCCACTCCGTCGAGGAGATGTACGTCGCCCCGCTGTTGTCGCGGGAGACGGAAATCCTCGGCTTCGGGGACCAGCTCTTCGCGAGCGGCCAGGCGGCCTCGCGAGGTTCTTTCTCGGCGCAGGCCGTGGATGAGGACGCGGAGGAGTTGGACCTTTCCCCGGAGCAGGCGGCGGCGCATTCGGAGGCCGCCATTGCCCGCTTCCTGCGCGGCGAGCGCGGCTCGCTCGCGGAGGCGGAGGGGTTGGGAGAGTGGGAAAGCCGCCATGAAGGTGGCATGGATGGCGGCACAGGCCGCCCGTCTCCGTCGAGCGGTGGACGGATGACGTTCGACGAGGCACGGGCTCGGGCCCGTTCCCTGCGCAACCCGCGAGACTGGGAGAAGAAATGACGACGCATTCCCGACCGGAGCGCGTGGGGCAGGAAATCCAGGCGGCCATCGGTGACTTGCTCACCCGGGGCATGCTGAGGGATCCGCGCATCGGCTACATCACGATTACAGGCGTGAAGGTCTCCCCCGACCTTCGCGTGGCCCGTGTCTTCTATTCGATGATGGGCAACGAGCAGGAACGGGCGGACACGCAGAAGGGCCTGGAAGCCGCCAAGGGCTTCGTGCGCCGCGAGGTGACGTCCGCCGTCAACCTGCGCGTGTCGCCGGAAATCTTCTTCTCCTTCGACGAATCGGTGGGCGAAGGTGACAAGATTGACCGGCTGCTGCGCGAAGTCCGCAACAAGGAAGGCTGGTAGGTCCAGCTCCGGGCCTCCACGATTGGCGAGCCATGGACGGCGTCCTCGTCATTGACAAGCCCACCGGTCCCACGTCGTTCGACGTGGTCCGCCAGGTGCGTTCGCTGCTTCGCCTGAAGAAGGTGGGCCACACGGGGACGCTGGACCCGCTGGCCACTGGAGTGCTGCCGCTCTGCCTGGGGGAAGCCACCAAGGTCGCGGGCTTCATCACCGAGGGCGACAAGGCCTACGACGCCACGGTGCGCCTGGGCTCGGAGACGGACACCCTGGACGCGGAAGGGCAGGTGACGGCGCAGGCGCCCGTACCCGCCCTGACGCCCGCGCTGATTGAATCCGCGTTGGCGCGCTTCCGGGGCACTTTCGACCAGGTTCCCCCCATGTATTCGGCCGTCAAGGTGGGCGGGAAGCGGCTCTACGAACTGGCCCGTGCGGGCGAGGAAGTGGAGCGAGCCGCCCGCCAGGTGACGGTATACGAACTGGTGCTGCGGGACTTCTCCGCCGAGCGCCTGCAGCTGTCGGTGCGCTGCTCCAAGGGTTTCTTCGTGCGCACCCTGGCCCAGGACGTGGGCCGGGCGCTGGGTTGTGGTGCCCATCTGGAGGCACTGCGGCGCACCGCCAGTGGCCCCTTCACCCTGGCGCAGGCGCTGCCGCTGGCGGACGTGCCGGAGCTGCTGAAGGAGGGCGCGCTGGCCAGCCGGCTGATGACCATGTCGCATGCGCTGGTGGAGCTGCCGGAGGTCCGGGTGGGCGCCGTCGATGCCAAGCGCGTCTCCCATGGTGTCCCGGTGGAGGTTCCCGCCGGGAAGGTGGGACGGGTGCGCGTCATGGGCCCGGACGACGCGCTGCTGGCGGTGGCCGAAGTGGCCGGTGGCCGCCTGCGCTATCTGCGCGTCCTGGTGTAACGCCGGGATTTTTCGCGGGGTTGTGGCTGTACGTCTTCTCGCAGTCCCGGACTTTCCGGGGCTGGCGGGCAGGCGTCGAAGGTTGACCCCACGGGGGGTGAAGCTTATAAGCCCCCCGCTCGTCAGAAGGATGCACCCGGTCTGTACCCCTCCGCGGACCGTGGTGACGCGAGCAGCAACCTCCACCGGAGCGGGCAAGGAAGAGTCTCATGTCGCTGCACCAGGAGCGTAAGTCGGAGCTGGTGTCGAAGTTCCGGACCCACGAGTCGGACACGGGTTCCCCCGAGGTCCAGGTGGCGCTGCTGTCCGAGCGCATCACCATGCTCACCGAGCACTTCAAGACGCACAAGAAGGACCACCACTCCCGCCGCGGTCTGCTGAAGCTGGTCGGTCAGCGCCGCCGCCTGCTGGACTACCTGAAGTCCAAGGACGTCGCGCGGTACAAGAAGCTCATCGACGGCCTCGGCATCCGCAAGTAGGCAGTTGAGCAGGACCCGGGGCGCTGGCGGAATCCAGCGCCCCGCGCGTTTAGGACATAGGCCGTAATGCAGTGACGTGAAGCAGTCGAAGCGCGGTGGGTGGAGGCGGGCAAGGGAGTGGTGGCTGCGGAGGTTTTGGTTTCCGTTCGGATGGGCTGACCGCGGTCAGCCCCTGCGACCAGGGATCAAAAGTTCCGAGACATCCCTCCGGCGCTCCGCAAGCGCCCTCCGCAGTACATGCTGGCGGTTGCCTCAACTGGCGCCTGTTCCAGGCCCTGGTGACCGCTCAAACACCCCGAGGGCCCTCCCGGGGTGCCGGGTCCATTTCTCGGACCGGGTGCGCGCGGTGGGGTCTTCGCCCCTGAAGGATCCAGAGGCACGGACATGTTGAAGAAGAGCGTCAAGATTGGCGAGAGCGAGCTGAGCATTGAAGTGGGTCGTCTGGCGAAGCAGGCCGACGGTTCCGTGGTGGTCCGCTATGGCGACACCATGCTGCTGGTGACGGCGGTGAGCGCCCGGGAGAAGAAGGACATCGACTTCCTCCCCCTGACGGTGGAGTACCAGGAGAAGCTGTAT
This sequence comes from Myxococcus sp. AB056, assembly GCF_006547365.1. Lineage (NCBI taxonomy): Bacteria > Pseudomonadati > Myxococcota > Myxococcia > Myxococcales > Myxococcaceae > Myxococcus > Myxococcus sp. AB056. Next base: position 5,698 of record NZ_VHLB01000081.1, read on the forward strand.
TCGGCCGGCCGCATCCCCGGCAGCTACTTCAAGCGCGAGGGCCGCCTCACGGAGAAGGAGACGCTGGCCAGCCGCCTGGTCGACCGCTCCTGCCGCCCGCTGTTCCCGGAAGGCTACGCGTACGAGACGCAGGTCATCGCCAGCGTCATCTCCTCCGACCCGGAGAACGAGGGTGACATCCACGGCATCACCGGCGCCTCCGCGGCGCTGTGGGTGTCGGACATCCCGTTCGACGGCCCCATCGCCGGCATCCGCGTGGGCCGCGTCGGCGGTCAGCTGGTGGCCAACCCCACCGCGAAGCAGCGCGAGCAGAGCGACCTGGACCTGGTCATGGCGGTGAGCCGCAAGGCCATCGTCATGGTGGAAGGTGGCGCGGAGGAGGTCTCCGAGGCCGACATGGTCGCGGCGCTCGACTTCGGCTTCAAGACGGCGCAGCCCGCGCTGGACCTGCAGGACGAGCTGCGGCGCGAGCTGAACAAGCAGGTTCGCTCCTTCGAGAAGCCCGCCGCCGTGGACGAGGGCCTGCGCGCCAAGGTGCGCGAGCTGGCCATGGACGGCATCAAGGCGGGCTACGGCATCAAGGAGAAGGGCGCGCGTTACGAGGCGCTCGGCAAGACGAAGAAGGAGACGCTCGCCAAGCTCAAGGAGCAGCTGGGCGACGGCTACACCCCCCTGGTGGAGAAGCACGCCAAGTCGGTGGTGGAGGACCTGAAGTACGAGCACATGCGCGAGATGACGGTCAACGGTGGCCGCATCGGCGACCGTGGCCACGACGTGGTCCGTCCGATTACGTGCGAGGTGGGCGTGCTCCCGCGCACCCACGGCAGCGCCGTCTTCACGCGCGGCGAGACGCAGGCGCTCGTGGTCACCACGCTGGGCACCAGCGATGACGAGCAGCGCCTGGAGATGCTGGGCGGCATGGCCTTCAAGCGCTTCATGCTGCACTACAACTTCCCGCCGTTCAGCGTGAACGAGACGAAGCCGCTGCGTGGCCCGGGCCGCCGTGAAGTCGGCCACGGCGCGCTGGCGGAGCGCGCGCTGCGCAACATGGTGCCGAAGAGCGAGTCCTTCCCGTACACGGTGCGCCTGGTGTCGGACATCCTGGAGTCCAACGGCTCCTCGTCCATGGCCTCCGTCTGCGGCGGCACGCTGGCGCTGATGGACGCGGGTGTTCCGCTCAAGGCCCCCGTGGCCGGTATCGCCATGGGTCTGGTGAAGGAGGGCGACAAGATTGCCATCCTCTCCGACATCCTCGGTGACGAGGACCACCTGGGCGACATGGACTTCAAGGTGTGCGGCACCTCGAAGGGCATCACGTCCATCCAGATGGACATCAAGATCACCGGCCTCACGACGGAGATCATGAGCCGCGCGCTGGAGCAGGCGCGTCTGGGCCGCCTCCACATCCTGGGTGAGATGCTCAAGACGCTGGCCGAGTCCCGCAAGGAGATCAGCCAGTACGCGCCGCGCATCACCACCATCCAGATTCGTCCCGAGTTCATCAAGAACGTCATCGGGCCGGGCGGCAAGGTCATCAAGGACATCATCGCCCGCACGGGTGCCGCGATTAACATCGAGGACTCGGGCCGCGTGGACATCGCCAGCGCGAACGGCGAGGCCGTGAAGGCCGCCATCGCGATGATTCAGGCGCTGACCCGCGAGGCGGAGATCGGGAAGATCTACACGGGCACGGTGCGCAAGATTGCCGAGTTCGGCGCCTTCGTGGAGCTGTTCCCGGGCACCGACGGCCTCATCCACATCTCCGAGCTGTCCGACAAGCGCGTCAAGAGCGTCTCTGACGTGCTGAACGAGGGCGACGAGGTGTTGGTGAAGGTCGTCAGCATCGACAAGACGGGCAAGATTCGCCTGTCGCGCAAGGAGGCCATGGCGGAGCGCGCCGCGCAGCAGGGCGCCGCCGTCGGTGAGGCCGCCGCGCAGCCGGCGCCCGCGCCCACGCAGCCTGACGCCAAGGCTTGATTCGCGCCCGAAAGCCCGGGCTCCTTCATTGAGAGCCCGGCGCTCATGACGCCCCCTTCCGCCACCGCGCGGGAGGGGGTGTTTTCGTTTCGGGCCAGGGTGGCTTAGACACTTCCGGGCGGGCCGTGCGTTGAGGTGCGAGCCCCATCCGCACGGAGGCTGTTTGCCACCTCGACCACCGCCTGCGTCGTCGTCCACGCCCTTCCTGGCGGACGTCTCCCGTTTCCTGGGGGCCTTCCGCTGGGCGTTCATGCCGCTGGGCCTGGTCGCGCTGGTCGCGGTGGGGGTGCACTCGGCGGCGGACACGCTGGATGAACGGTTGCTGGCGCTGGTGGACCGGGTGGACGCGGGCTTCGACGCGCTCGTGGGCCGATACGAGCTGACGGCGCCCCTGGTGGAGTGGGTGTCGCTGGAGCAGCGCACCCGGATTGCGCGCTTCCTCGCGCTCGCATGGGAGCTGGCCGCGGACGTGGTGCTGGCGCTGCCCGCGCTGGGCTACCGGGAGTCCGCCGCACCGGTTCCCGCGGAGGCATGGCGCGTGGTGCTGGAGCCCCAGAAGGCCGCGCGTCCGACGTGGCGTCAGCTGTGGTCGCGGTGCCTGCGCAAGCCCACGCCCATGCGGTGGCTGCGGCCTCTGGCGACGGCGGCCGTGGTGCTGGCGGGCGCGTGCGCGGTGGCCAGGCTCATCCAGGGCTCGGTGTACCTCTCCTGGCGTGAACTCTTCGGGGACGGCGCCGCGGACGTGGCGGCGCGGGCACTGGCGGTGGCCTCGCTGGTGGGCGTCCTGGTTTCGCTCGGGTGGCGCGCGGTGCTGCGCAACCTGCAACACGCGGACGCGGTGTGTGAGGAAGCCGGAGGCAGAGCGGCCTTGCGGCGCGGACTGCTGGGCTGCGCGGTGGTGGTGCCGCTGGCCGTGGCGGCGGTGGTGGATGCGACGCCCGTGCTGTCCTTCTTCCGATAGGTGCCCATGTTCCCGCGCCAGGCAAAAGGACTGCTGGACTTCTTCATGGCGACGCTGTGCTTGTGGGCGGCGTACCACCACACGCCCGCGGGCGCGCTGGTGCGCAAGGCCACGGCATGGGCCACGGGGACGCGCAGCAGCGCGCGGCCCTTGCTCGCGTACTACGACGGCGTCAGTGGCACCTCGCTGTCACCGCCATTGATGGCTCCCGACGTGCCTCTGTCTCGGGCCCTCAGTGACGCGGAGGCCCTGGCCTGGGGAACTCACCTGGCGCTCAAGGGCGCCCAGGTGCGAGCCCGCCAGCCCGCGCTGGAGCTGGCCGCGGAACTGGGCGTCCCCGCAGCGTCGCTGTTGGATCCGCAGACGGGTCCGGCGGCCGCGCGCAGCCTGCATACGGCGCTGTCCAAGGACTTTCCAGGAGCGGAGGCCCGGCTCACGGCGCTCTTCGCGGGCCGAGTCCCCGCGCGCTATGCGCTGGAGCGGGTGGAGGCGGAGGGTGGGGCGCCCACGCTGGAGCGCCTGTCGGGACAGCTTCCGCCGGGCTTCGAGGACGCGTCCGTGGGCGCCGCGCAGGCCCTGGCGCTGGCCACCGCCTTCGGGCTCGCGTGGCCCGTTGATGAGAGCGCGCGTGTAACGAGTCCCTTCGGCGAGCGCTTCCACCCGGTGCTGGGGCGCCGGAAGATGCACACCGGTGTGGACCTGGGCGTGCCGGTGGGGACGCCCGTGGTGGCGGTGGCGGATGGCGTCGTCCGGCGTGCCAGCGAGGACGCTGTGAATGGCCGCGTGCTCGTGGTGGACCACGGGCGGGGCGTCACGACGGCGTACTGTCACAACTCGGAGCTGCTGGTGAAGGTGGGACAGCGCGTGAGCCGGGGAGAACGGGTGGCGCACTCGGGCAACACGGGGCGCTCCACCGGTCCCCACCTGCACTACCAGTTGGAACTGGCGGCGCGGCCCATGGACCCGCTGAAGTTCCGCACCGCCTTGCGGCCCGTGGCGAAGGACCCCGCGCCCTGAGGGGCCGACACGCGAGGTTGTCACGCCGCCGTGGCACGAAGCGGCGGCAGCTGTGTTAGTCCCAGCGCATGTCTTCCCCCCTCACGGTGAAGGTGCGCCGCGTGCGCACCCATGCGGAGCCCCTGCCACTTCCCCGCTACGAAACGGCACAGGCCGCGGGCCTGGACCTGCGCGCGGACATCGACGGGGAGCGGGTGCTGGGGCCCCTGGAGCGGCTGGCGGTGCCCACTGGGCTCGCGCTCGCGCTACCCCCTGGGTACGAAGGGCAGGTGCGCCCGCGCTCGGGCCTGGCGCTGCGGCATGGCGTCACGCTCCTCAACTCGCCGGGGACTGTGGACGCGGACTACCGGGGGGAGGTGCAGGTCATCCTCATCAACCTCTCCCATGAGCCCTTCACCCTGCGCAGGGGCGACCGTGTGGCCCAACTGGTGGTGGCCGCCGTGCCGCCGGTCTCCCTCCAGGAGGTGGAGCTACTGGAGGAAACCTCCCGGGGTGGAAATGGCTTCGGGTCCACGGGGCGCTAGTTGCTGACTTCCTCGCTCGGCGTTCCTTGATGACAGGGGAGCGTGCAGAATAAGAGGCTGGGCCTTCCCCCGAGGTGGCCCCCCGACTGCCTCCTGGAGTACGCCAGCTTTGCTTTGCTACCGCTGCGGCAGCCTCGTTCCTGCCTCCCAAGACACCTGCCCCACCTGTGGGCTGAAGCACGATGCCTCGGCGCGTCCTCCCGCCGGGGCGGCTCGCCGGCGCGGTGCGGACGGCGCACCCTACAAGCCAGGGGACGTCGTCGCCGGCCGCTACGCCATCCGGGAAGTGGTGGGCTCCGGGCCCATGGGCTTCGTCTTCCGAGCCCAGGACGAGGAGATTGACGTCGAAGTGGCGCTCAAGGCGGTGCACCCGCGCCTGGTGCAGCAGCCCGAGGAGCGCATGCAGTTCGCGCTGTCCATGCGCGTGGCCAAGAAGCTCAATCATCCGAACCTCCTGCGCGTGTACGAGGAGGGCGTGGATGGGGACCGGCCCTTCATCACCATGCAGCTGCTGGAGGGCATGACGCTGCGCCGGATGATGGAGCAGCGCACCGCGCGGGGGCAGCTCTTCTCGCTGAAGGAAGTGGAGCCGCTGCTGTCGCAGATGGCGGCGGCCCTGGACGCGGCGCACCGCTTCGGACCGCACTCCGACGTCAAGCCGGAGAACGTCATCGTCCTGCCGGACCTGCTCAAGGTGACGGACTACGGCCTGGGCCTGGCTGTGCCGCACCTGCCCTTCGTGCAGGCACAGAAGGGGCAGCGCGCGGACGTCTACATCGCGCCGGAGTACGTGGGCGGGGGCGAGCTGGACACGCGCATGGACGTGTACTCGCTCGCGGCCATCGTGGGGGAGATGCTCACCGGGCTCGTGCCCGAGGACGGCGTCATCCCCGGTCTGACGATGCACCACCCGGACCTGCCGACCTCCATCGAGGCACTGTACCGGCGCGCGCTCAACTTCAACCCGCTGGCCCGTCCGAAGACGGCGGGTGAGTTCCTCACCGAGTTCTCCAACATCCTGGCGCGCACGCCGGCCGCGGTGGTGTCGCGCACACGGAGCCTCCCGGCGCCTCCGGGCTCGTCGGCCGCGAACACCGCGAGGCAGGCGGCGAGGCCTCCGCCCCCGGTGCCCACGGGCATGCTCCCGGCCGTGCAGGAGGAGGACCTGCCTCCGCCGCCCGGTGTCGCCGCGCCCAAGCCGCCCGCGCCCATTCCGGACCTGCCGCCGCCGGTGGATGCCACGCAGCCGCTGGACGCGGCGTCGCTGGCCGCCATCATGGGGCGGGGCAGGCCCGCGGCCTCGCCCGCGCCGCAGCACCTGACGGAGCAGGCGCTGCCCTTCATCGCACCACCCGTCGTCGCCGCGAAGGCGGCACCGTCGGCGCAGAGCAGTGCTTCGCGGCCTGCGTCATCTCCGCCCGTGCCCTCGCGCGCCGCGCCAGCGCGGAAGGACTCCGAGGACACCAGTGAGCGTGGCGCCGCGTCCGAGGCGGCGCTGAGCCGCTCCACCGCGCCCACGCAGGTGGATGCCCCCGCGGTGACGGATGGCCGCTCCACTGCGATGACCCTGGACGAGGCGCCAGCGGTGCCCGCGGGGCGCCCCGCCGCGCCCACGCTGGACGCCGCGCCCGCGGTGGGCCGCTCCCGGTCGCGTGCTCGCGACGGCGCGCAGGACGAGGCGTCGTCTCGTTCGCGAGACGGCGGCGCCGAGGACACCGGCAGCCGTGCTCGCGGCCGTGCCTCCGAGGACTCAGGTGTTCGCACCCGCCGCCGGGGTTCGGAGGTGCCAGAGCCGGGCGCTCGTTCCGGCGCGAAGCGGAGTGAGCCGTCGGAAGGCTCCAGTTCTCGCGCCGCGCCTCGCGGAGCGGTGCTCACCAGGTCCGCCACGCGCGCGGCGAAGCCCCAGCGTTCCATGTTGAGGTTGGTGTTGCTCGTCCTCGGCTGCCTGGCGTTGGGCGCGGGCGGGGGCTTCCTGGCCATCAAGGCGCTGCAGAAGTCCAGAGGGCAGGGGACGGCGCCTGTTGCCGGGTCCGGTGGCGCGGCAGCGCTGGCGGCGCCCGTGGGCGGCTGTCCCGCGGGCATGCGGCTGGTGAGTGGCGGTGCCTTCAAGATGGGCCGGAGCGACGATGACGCACTGGCCAGCCCGGACGAGCGTCCCGTCGCGAGCATCCAGGTGTCGTCGTTCTGCGTGGATGAGTACGAGTTCCCCAACCGGGCTGGCGCGATGCCGAAGGTGGCCGTGGCCTGGGAAGAGGCGCGGGGAACGTGCGAGCGCGAGGGCAAGCGGCTCTGCACGGAAGAGGAATGGGAGAAGGCATGCAAGGGCCCCGGCAACTCGCGGTTCCCCTTCGGCGAGGAGCAGGCCGTGGGCGCGTGCAACACCGCGGCGAGCCCGGGTGGACTGGCGGCCTCCGGGCGCTTCGAGCGCTGCAAGTCGGGCTACGCGGTGATGGACCTGGCGGGCAACGCGGCGGAGTGGACGGCCACCCGCGTCGGCGCCCAGGCCTACGCGCTGAAGGGCGGCGCCTTCGACCAGCCGGACCCGGCGTCACGTTGCTCGGCGCGGAGCAACGGCGTGCCCACCGTGCGCTCGAACGCGGTGGGCTTTCGCTGCTGCGCGAGCGTGCGGCAATGAAGGGCTGCGTCGCCGCGCTCCTCGTCGCGCTGCTTCCGGCGGCGGTCGTGGCGCAGCAGCCAGCCCGTCCCCGCGTGGTGGCGGTGAAGTCCGCCCACCTGGCGCCGTACGCCTCCGTCATCGCTGGCTTCGCGGCGGAGGCCCGGGCCGAGGTGCAGGAGGTCATGCTGGACGAAAGCGCGGGCGCTGCCGCGCGGCTCTTCAAGAAGCTGGCGGCGCAGAAGCCCGCGCTGGTGCTGGCCCTGGGGCCCCTGGCCGCCAACGCCGCACGGCGCTCGCTGGGCGAGGACGTGCCCGTCCTCTTCGCCATGGTGCCCTACTACGAGAAGTACGGCCTGGATGGCGCCAACGTCACCGGCATCTCCCTCACCAGCGACATGGGGCCGGAGCTGGAGGCGCTGAAGGCCGTGTCGCCGAAGGTGAAGCGCGTGGGCATCCTGCATGACCCGCGGTTCTCCGCGGGGACGGTGACGCAGGCCCGCGCGGCGGCGGCCTCGAGGGGCATGTCCATCCTCCCGCTGGAATTGGAGGCGGGGGGCCGGGCGGAGAAGGCGTTGGACGGCGCGGTGGGCAAGGTGGACGCGCTGCTGATGGTGGCGGACAAGACGGTGGGCAACGCGGCGGTCGTCCAGGCGCTCATCGCCTTCGCGGCGGTGCACCGCGTACCGTTGGCCGCTCTAACGCCCAGCCAGGTGAAGGAAGGGGCCACGTTGGCGCTCTCGCCCAGTCCCACGGCCATCGGCCAGCAGGCCGGGCGGCTGGCCAACCGCATCATCCACGAGAAGGTGAATCCAGGAGCGCTGGCGGTGGTTCAGCCTGAGGGGTTGGACTTGTCTCTCAATCTCACCGCCGCCAGGAAGTTGGGTCCGTCCTCCGACGCCGTGCTGGAACTCCTCCGGCTCGCGGCGCGGCGGGACTTTGCCGTGAAGGTCTACGAGTGATTCCGCGATACAGCCGTCAGGAGATGTCCTCCCTCTGGTCCGACGAGGCCCGTTACAGCCGTTGGCGCGACGTGGAGCTCGCCGCCCTGGAGGGAATGGTGGAGGCCGGGCTGGCGCCCCGCGAGGCGCTGCAGGACTGCCTGGCTCGCGCCGGAGACTTCACGCCCGAGGACGCGGCGAAAATCGAGGAGATTGAGCGCACTACCAAGCACGACGTCATCGCGTTCCTCACCTTCATGGAAGAGCGGGTGGGGCCCAGCGCGCGCTGGCTGCACCTGGGCATGACGTCGTCGGACGTACTGGACACGTCGTTGGCGCTCACGCTGCGTGACGCGCTGGACCTCATCCTGAAGGATGTGGACCGCGTCATGGCCGCGGTGGAGAAGCGCGCCTTCGAGCACAAGCACACGCTGCAGATGGGCCGCAGCCACGGCATCCACGCGGAGCCCATCACCTTCGGCCACAAGCTGGCCATCTGGTACGACGAGCTGCGCCGTGCGCGGACGCGCCTGGAGCACGCGCGGGACGTCATCGCCGTGGGGAAGATTTCCGGCGCGGTGGGCACCTTCGCGCACCTGCCGCCCGCGGTGGAGGAGCACGTCTGCCGCAAGCTGGGCCTCAAGCCCGCGCCGGCCTCCAGCCAGGTGGTGCAGCGAGACAGGCACGCGGAGTTCTTCACCGCGCTGGCGCTGCTGGGCTCGAGCATCGAGAAGTTCGCCGTGGAGATTCGCCACCTCCAGCGCACCGAGGTGCGTGAGGCGGAGGAGCCCTTCACCGCGGGACAGAAGGGCTCCAGCGCCATGCCGCACAAGCGCAACCCGATTCTGTCGGAGAACCTCACCGGCCTCGCGCGCCTGCTGCGCGGCTATGCGGTGAGCGCCATGGAGGACGTGGCGCTGTGGCATGAGCGGGACATCTCCCACTCCTCGGTGGAGCGCGTCATCGGCCCGGACGCGACCATCCTCGCGGACTTCATGCTCATCCGCTTCGCGCGGCTGATGGAGGACCTGCGCGTCTACCCGGAGCAGATGAAGAAGAACCTGGACCTGCTGGGCGGCGTGGTGAACTCGCAGCGCCTCCTGTTGGAGCTGGCGCGCAAGGGCATGGACCGGCAGGCCGCGTACGTCATCGTCCAGCGCAACGCGATGAAGCTGTACGAGGAAGGACTCGACTTCCGGCAGGCCCTGCTCGCGGACGAGGACCTGCGGAAGATGATGACGCCCGAGGAGATTTCCGACTGCTTCTCCCCGGGCTACCACACGCGCCACATGGACGACGTCTTCCAGCGCGTGTTCGGCCGGAGCGCGTAGGCGCCCCGTGCCGGCGATGGAGGAGGGCTACTTCAGGTAGCCCTTCTCACGCAGGTTGCGCTCGATGCGAGTGTTCACGTCACCCGGCTCCAGCGTCAGCGTGGTGCCGGTGATGTGCTCGTAGGCCGCCACGTACTTCGTGGCCAGGTCCACGCGCACGTCGTCAGGGATGGGCGGCGGCGTGCCCTGGCCGGAGAAGTTCCGCTCGCGGATGAGCCACTGGCGGATGTTCTCCTTGTCCAGCATGCGCTGGTCCTCGCCCTTCGCGAAGCGCGCCTCGTACTCGTCGGCCACCCAGTAGCGGCTGGAGTCCGGGGTGTGCATCTCGTCGATGACGTAGAGCGTGTCGCCCACCTTGCCGAATTCGTACTTGGTATCCACGAGGATGAGGCCGCGTGAGCGCGCCCACTTCTGGCCCTCCGCGAAGAGGCCCAGCGCGGCCTCGGAGATGCGCGCCCAGTCACGAGGCGTGGCCAGGCCCCGCGCCAGAAGCTCCTTCTCCGAGATGGGCTCGTCGTGCAGGCCGTACTCCGCCTTGGTGGACGGGGTGATGAGGGGGGCGGGGAAGGCCTCGTCCTTGCGCAGGCCGTCCGGGAAGGGCAGCCCGTAGGCGGTGTGCGTGCCCTTCTGGTAGTCGCGCCACAGGCTGCCGGTGAGGTAGCCGCGCACCACCACTTCCACGGCGAAGGGCTGACAGGCACGCGCCACGGTGACGTTGGCGTCGGGCACGTCCAGCACGTGATTGGGGGCGATGTGCTTCGTGCGCTCGAACCAGAACGCGGCCAGCCGGTTGAGCACCTCGCCCTTGAAGGGGATGGTGGTGAGGATGTGGTCGAACGCGGACAGCCGGTCCGTCGTCACCAGGATGAGCCGGTCATCCTGCCGGTAGGTCTCGCGAACCTTGCCACGGTAGTGCTGGCCGAGCGCGGGCAGGTCCGTCTGCTGGAGGGTGAGGGGAAGCTGCGCGTGAAGTGCGGAGGTATTCACTGTCGCCTCGCGGCCCCTCTCTCTCGCGGGAAGGGCGAGAGGAAACGGGGCCTGACTTGAGGCGCGCGACTCTACTGGAGCGAAGCGGGCAGGGAAGAAGGACCGTACGCTGCTGCCAGGTAGAGGAAAGCTGGGTTGATGCGCAGGATTCCGTCCACGTAAGCGACCGCGTAAGGCGCGCCCGACGCCCGGTCCACCTGGACCGCGCTGTTCGGCGCGATGCCCCAGTGGGCGAGCAGCGTGCGAGCCACCAGCTCAGCGGCTTCACGCTCGGAGAGGCCCTGAAGGCCCTCGCGGCGGTCATCCGGCCAACGCTCTCCGCCAGACTCGAACACCAGCTCCAGGGGCGCACCCGCGTCGGGGGCCTGGAACAGGTCCATCTTCGGATCGAAGCCCGGCGCGGCGAGCAGCTCGCCCTGATGGCTGACCGGGAAGAGGACCAGGGCCTGGGCTGCCTGTCCGGCCTCGATGACGGACTGCCGGGCCACCTCGCGGAAGAGTTCCAGCCGCGTCGAGGGCGCCTCGAACTCGAGGAACTCCGGCGGGTTGGTGAGGGCCTGCCGCGCGCTCATCGTGGCACGGACAGGTGCACCCGCCTCACCACACGCGGTGAGGACCGTCACGAGAGAGAGGAGCAACCCAGGGAGCCAGCGACGCATCAACCGGGAATATACCGATCTGCTTCGGGATCAACCAGCTAAACTCAGCGCATGCGGCCAGGGGAGCAGCTTACCGTTGTCCTTCATCAGACGCGTTCAACCGACAACCTCGGGGCTGTGGCCAGAATCATGGCCAACTTCGGGTACTCACGGCTGATTTTGTCCGAGCCGGTGCTGAAGTCGATCGAGGGCGCGGAGCGTCTCGCGGTCAAGAGTGACTTCGTCCTGCGAGGCATGGAGGTGACGTCCGACCTGGGCGAAGCGCTGAAGGACTGCGTGTACGCGGTGGGCACGACTTCTCGTACCCAGCTCAAGGGACGCACCGTGCTGACGCCGGAGGAGGCCATGCAGCGGCTGGCGGAGGAGAGCGTGCGCGGACGCGTGGCGCTCGTCTTCGGCGGCGAGCAGCGCGGCATGTCCGACGAGGACCTGGCGCGGTGCACGGACGTGCTCGCGATTCCCACGTCGGCGGTGCAGCCGTCCATGAACCTGGCGCAGTCGTCAGCGGTGCTGCTGTACCTCTGTCACCGTCAGGGGCTGACGCCCACGGCTGCGGTGGAGGAGGCGCCGGGCGCGAAGCTGGGCACGCTGGGCGCGCTGGCGAAGCGGATGCGGGACGTCATGCTGCGCGCGGAGTTCCTCAACCCGCAGGCGCCGCAGCATGTGCTGAACGAGCTGGAGCAGACGTTGATGCGTGCGCGGCTGACCCAGCGCGAGGCGGAGCTGTGGCTCACGGCCTTCAAGCACCTGGAGCGCGCGGTGACGCGGGGCGCCTCTACCTGAGGAAGAGGCCGCCCCGGCGCCGACGGCGAGTCGCGGTCTACGCCGCGTCCTTCTTGAAGGCCTCGCCGTGGTGCTTCTCGCACAGGCCGCCCTTGAACGTCTTCACGCGGCAATCCGGCTTGGAGCAGGTGCGGTAACGGCTGTGCGGCAGGTCGCCCTGGCGCCACTGCTTGTAGTGGAAGTAGCAGTAGTTCTTGGCGCGGTACGGGCGCTTGCAGCCCTCCACGGTGCACGCCTTCTTGCCATTGCTCTTGGCGAAACGCGGCCAACTGGTGCGCTTCTGGGTCGTCTGGGCCTCGGCCATTGCGAAACTCTCCTGCGAAACGATGCGAAGTCGCGGCGCCACACCGAGGTGGACCCGCCGCAAGGGTACGGAAAAAGGCGCACTGTCTAGCGCCCATGACACCCGAACGCAAGGAGCCCGGGAAACCAGGGTTCAGTGCGGACACATCCGGACTTCAGGGCGCGGGGGCGTCTTGTCCAGAACCCCCCGTCCCAGGGGCTGCTTCCCCGGAGGGCGGAGCCGCCCGGCGGCCCTTCGAGCGAGGCACCGGGGACAGCAGGTCGTCCACCACCGGCTGAGGGGCCCCCGCGTGCCGCCCGGGCGCGGTGCTGGCCACGGTGGGCAGGGGCGTCTCCTCGGAGGGCATCTCGTCCAGCTTCAGGGTCAGCTTCATCGGGCGCCCCAGCCGGTGGACCTGGAACTTCACGTCGCGGCCCACGCCCCGGGCGGCCACCTGCCAGCGCAGGGCATGCGCCCGGCGCACACGCCGCTGGTCCACGCGGACGATGACGTCGCCCACCTGCAGGCCCGCGCGCTCGGCCGGGCCACCTTCGACGATGTCCGTCACCACCACCCCGCGGCCTCGCCGCAGGTTGAAGGCCTCGGCCACCTCCGGAGAGAAGTCCTGCACGCTCATGCCCAGCCATCCGCGGCGCACGCGGCCGTGGGACTTGAGGTGCGGAATCACCGTCTTCGCGATGTCGATGGGGATGGCGAAGCCGATGCCCTGGCCCGCGACGTTGACCGCGTTGGCCACCGCCACCACGTCACCGTGCAGGTCCAACACCGGTCCGCCGGAGTTGCCCGGGTTGATGGAGGCGTCCATCTGGATGTAGTCGAAGTCGCCGTCGCGCCCGTTGGGCGTCACGTCCGTGCGGCCCATGTAGCTGACCACGCCCACCGTCACCGAGTGGGCCAGCCCGAACGGGTTGCCGATGACGACAATCCAGTCCGCCGCGCGCACGTGCGACGCGGAGGCCAGTTTCAGCACGGGCAGCTTGCGGGGCGCGGCGATTTTCAGCAGCGCGCAGTCGGTGCGGGCGTCCTCGCCCACCACGATGGCCTCGAACTCCTCCACGTAGCCGCGCGGGTGCAGGACGGAGACGATGACCTCCGCCGCGCCCTCCACCACGTGCGCGCTGGTGAGGATGTAGCCGTCCGGATGGATGATGAAGCCGGAGCCGATGCCCTTCTGCGATTCTTCTCCAGCGGCGACGGCCTGCATGTCGGCGGCCTGCTGTGTGGTGATGGACACCACGGAGGGCATGGCGCGCCGGGCGATGTCGCTCAGCGTGGAGCGTTGCTTCTGGAGGGCGCGGTTCTGTGACTCCACCCACAACCGATTTCGCTCGCGGCCGGTGGCTTGCGCTGGCAGCACCAGCGCGCACACCAGCGCGGCGAACAGGATGACACTCTTGCCTCGCGCCCTGCCCATGGCCCCGCCTCCACCCCGACCAGCCAGCCGCCTCCCGTGCAACCTAAGGAGGAGGGGAGGCCAGGGGAAGCGGGCCCGGAGGCGAACTACTTCTTCTGCGCGATGATGCGGTTCACCGCTTCACGGTCCTCGGCGCTGATGCGCTCACGAGGCGACGAATCCTTGTTGCCGGCGACGGCGTCCTTGGCGTCCTCGTACGCGTCCTCCAGCCCGTCCTTGAGCCGATCAACCGTGGAAGCGTTCACCGAGCGGCTCCACGCTCGCTCCATGTGGTTCAAGGGCGTGCGGCCATCCACCTTGCCCGAAGCCAGGAAGACGCCGAGCCCCACCGCACAGCACGTCCAGACGATGAACTTCAATGCGTTCACACTCACAGCCTCCTACCTCTTCGTACACCAAAGGAGAGGGCGTGGCCAGTTTCCGACCGCCGCGGTGTCCAATGCGCTGACAGCGCGGGGTGGGACCTTTAATGTCCGCGCGCTTGCAACCCGAAGAACTCTTTCAGGCGGCCCGTGAGCGGGCGGCGCAGTTGGACGTAGGGCGTGGCGACGCGGCGGTGGAGCGGGTGCGCGCGGCGGCTTCGGCCCTCTTCGTCCGTATCCCCGAACCGCCGGTGTATCGCCGCGCGGAGGACCCTTCCCGCAAGGCGGCCCAGGCCCTGCTCCCCGAAGTCGAGCGGGTGCTGGCGGAGGCGCTGGCCGCGGGGCGGGATGCCTCGGCGGTGGCCCCGCTGGAGAAGCTGGTGGCCGCGCTGCTGGCCCACGGCGAGGCGCTCTGCCACACAGCGGCCGGACGTCTGGAGGCCGCGGAGACGGCCTGGCGCCGGGCGCAGGAACTGGAGCGCGCCGCGCACCCGACGCGCCACCTGGTGACGTCGCCGCCGCGCCCTCCGCCGGTGTTTGACAAGGGCTCGCGTGTGTCGCGCTATGACCCGAGGCCCGCGCCTCAGGCGAGCGTGAAGCTGGTGTGCCCGAACATGGGCTGCAAGCGGGTGGGGGACTACGCGTTCCTCACCAGCCACGCCTACAACCGCTTCATCTGTCCGGTCTGCCGCACGCCCTTCCTGGCGTACTTCGGCGAGCTGCGCGGACTGGAGGTGGAGGTCGGCCGCAGCTCCAAGCGGTACTTCTTCACGGTGGACGAGGTTGGCACCACGGGCAGCACGCGCATCGAGTTCGAGGAGGCCAGCGGCCAGGAGTTCCCCTCCGCGCGGCGCGACTTGCTGGCGTTCGTCTACACGGAGGCGCGCGAGCTGAAGGCGGTGGTGAACCTCACCAACCAGCGGCTCATGTGGGTGAGCCCGGCGTCCTCGTGCTTCGTGGCCACGGTGGCGTTCGGCGAGGGCGCGCCCGAGCTCGTGGCCTTCCGCGCCTACCGCGACGACGTGCTGCGGAAGAGCGCGCCGGGTCGGGTGTTCATCCGGGGCTACTATCGGTGGGGCCCTGACGTGGCGGCGTGGGTGTCGAGACGCCCGGCGGCGCGTGAGGGGGTGCGGTGGGTGCTGCGGCGGGTGCATGGCCGCCTGACCAGGAGTGGATTCGAGTGACGGATAGCATCGGAGCTCCGCCTCCGGCCCCGAAGAGGGTGGGCGGCGGAACGAAGCTGGTACTGGGACTGCTGGGGGCGCTCGGCGTGGGCGGCGTGGTGTTCCTGGGCGTTCTGGAGGCGCAGCGGGCCCGGCTGGTGCCGGATGGGACGACCGCGCCGGCCATGGAGATGGCGCGCCATGGCGGCGGCACGATGAAGCTGGAGGACCTGAAGGGCCAGGTGGTGATGCTGGACTTCTGGGCCACCTGGTGCCCGCCGTGCCGTGAGGAGATGCCGGCGCTGGTGAAGCTGGCCAAGGAGTACGAGCCGCAGGGGCTCGTCTTCGTGGCGGCCAGCCGGGATGACGGCGACCGCGCGCCCAAGCTGGTGGAGGCCTTCATGCGCAACCACCTGCCGGAACTGGCGCCGTACGTGGTGTACGCGGACGACAACGTGGCGCGGGCCTTCCAGGTCAGCGCGCTGCCGACACTCTACTTCCTGGACCGCGACGGCAAGGTGATCGATGCGCAGCGCGGCGCGCTGTCCGAGGACGGCATCCGCCGCCGCATCGAGCGCGCGCTGAAGCAGCCCTGACGCCTGAGCACGGGGGGATTTCACATGTCCTGGTTCCTGGCGCTGTCCCTGCTCGCGGCCACGCCGGAGGGCGGCGCCGCGAAGAAGGCGGAGGACGCCGAATCGCTGCGTCTGCGCGCCACGAAGCTCTACCGGGCGAAGAAGCTCGGCGAGGCCTGCCCCTTGTTCGAGCGCGCCGCGAAGCTCGCGCCGGAGCACGGCCCAACGCTGGCGGACCTGGGGCTGTGCCTCCAGAAGCAGGGCCGGAAAGAGCAGGCCCTGGCCGTCTACCTGCGCGCGCTCAAGGCGAGCGGCGCGGACGCCAAGACGCGCGCCAACGTCTACTTCAACCTCGCCGCGTTCCATGACGTGACGCCTGAAGTCCTGACGCTGGAGCACCAGCCCACGCCCCGGGGCCACTACCTGGCCATCCGCAGCGCCGGGCCGTGCGCGGACCTGCCCTCCTCGGAGCCGAGCTGCGGCACCGTGCTGCAGGCGTGCCTCAGCGAATGGGTGGCGCCCGTCGAGGCCGTCTACGCGGAGACACCACCGATGTTCTACGCGGAGACGGGCTTCAACATGCACGTCAACGGGGCCGGAGCGCGGGAGGACGCGTCCGTCCCCACGCGGCGTGGAGAGGCAGGGTACTGCCCCAACGCGCCTTCGCCGGCGGATGGGGGCTCCCCGGCGGGGCGGCACTGCCTCTATTGGGAGAGCAACGAGTTGCTCGACGAGTGCCACTACAAAGAACACGTCTGCGAGGCGCAGCGGGAGCCGTGGCTGAAGAACGAAGGCAACTGCAAGTTCGTCTACGTGAATCCGTGCGAGGGCCGCGTCGCCGTCGCGTGTAAAGGCGCCCGGTTCTCACCCAAGCAGGTCTGGGTCGGCGAGGTGTGGGTGGCGCCCGTCCGCTGAGTGGGGCGGGCGCCTCACGGGCGCTCCGCCCCTGCTCGCGTGGACTACGGCTTGCCGTCCTTGCCCGGGGCCGCGTTGGCCGGCGTTGTTCCCGGCGGCGGCGGCTGGCCTGCCGGGACAACGGTCTCCTTCTTCTCCGTCTCCAGCTCGGCGCGCACGAGCCGGAAGTCGACGCGCCGGTTCTTCGCGCGGCCCAGCGCCGTGTCGTTGGTGGCAATCGGGTTGTCGAAGCCGAAGCCCTTGGAGCTGAGGCGCTTGCGCGCGATGCCCTTGGCCACCAGGTACTCGAGCACGGACTTCGCGCGGCGGTCGGACAGGCCCATGTTGAGGGCGCGCGAGCCGCGATTGTCGGTGTGGCCTTCGATGAGGACCGGGCCCAGCGTCGGGTTCTTCCGCAGCACCGTCGCCACCTCGTCGAGCAGCGGGTACGACTGCTTCTGGATGACGGCGGAGCCCGTCTCGAAGAGCACGTTGCCCTTGATGCGGATACGGTCGGACTCGACGACGACATACGGCGGCGAGTCGTACGGGCAGCCGTTGTTCTCCGGCGGACCGAACTGCTCGGGGCAGTCGTCCTCGTTGTCGGGTACCTCGTCGCCGTCGGTGTCCGGGCAGCCGTCGTAGTCCTTCGGGCCGGGCTTGTCCGGGCACTTGTCGAGCTTGTCGGGGATGCCGTCGCCGTCCGCGTCGTTCTCGTCCTCCGGGCAGCCCTTGTTGGACTTGGGGCCCGGCTTGTCGACGCAGGCGTCCTCGCCGTCGACGACGCCGTCGCCGTCCGTGTCGTAGTTCGGGTCCGGGCAGCCCTTGGTGTGCTTGGGGCCCTTCTCGTTGGCGCAGCCATCCTCGCCGTCGGGGATGCCGTCACCGTCGTTGTCCGGGTCGGGGCAGCCGTCGCCGTCCTGGAAGCCGTCGATGTCCTCGGGCTCGTTGGGGCAGCGGTCGCGGATGTCGGGCACGCCGTCGCCGTCCGAGTCGATGAACGTTTCGTCGTAGCGCACCGCGAACATCACCCGCAGGGCCTCACGGCCGTAGCCGCTGGACAGGTTGATGCCGCGGCCGACGTTGAGCTCCATGCCCCAATTGCCCCAGACCTTGGCGCGGGCGCCCACCAGCGCCTCCCACGGCGTCTTGAGCGTGTCGGCCTGGTCGAAGTTGAAGGGGCGCACAAGCGGGGTGCCCAGGTGCATTTCCGCCACGGCCTCCACGTCCGTGAAGCGGCCCATGTTGGGCAGCTCCGCGATGGCGCCCGCCCCCAGCGTCAGCTCGTCATCCACGAGCAGGTTGAGGTACTGCGCGTGGGGCCGCAGCCGCACGCCCACGTTGCCGAGCACGCGGATGGGCACGGGGAGGGCGGTGAACCGCTGCTCCAGCGCGATGCGAGGCGCCCAGAGCACGCCGCGCTCGCCGGTGAAGCTGGAGGCGCTGCCGGTGGGCAGCCGGACCTCGGCGACGAGCGACACGCCCACTGGGAACGTCTCGCGGTCCAGCAGGTGGACGCGTGGCAGCAGGCGGATGTCGCCCAGCGTGGTGCGGCCCACGCCCGCGGCGCCCGGGAAGTTGGGCGCGTTCAGCGCGTCGCGCAGCAACTGGAAGTTGTCACCCTGGAGTATCGTGACGGGCAGGTCCACCGCCAGCTCCAAGCGCTCATGGAGCTGATAGGCGAACAGCAGGTGCGCATCGAGCCGGTAGGGCAAGAGGTCGCCCAGCTTCTCGTCGCCCAGCTTCAGGGCGAGGATGCGCCAGTTGAAGTCGAACAAGAGCGCCGCGCGGAAGCTCCCAGCGGGCAGCGCGTTGCTCGTGCCTTCCAGCGCGATACCGCTGTGCTGAGCCGCGGTGGCCTTGACGGGAACGGCGTCGAATCCGCGAGCGAACGGGTCGTGGTCGGCGTGCGCAGCCACCGAGGCCAGAAGCAGGCCCAGGACGGCGAGTCGGGTGGCTGAACCACGCAAGCTGAAGCCTTGCATGTTTCAAGCTCATAGCACCCGACTCCGGGGGGTGGAAGGAAATGACCCACCCCCCGGCACTGCTGATTACAGCCGTGTGTTATTTATCCATGAACTGCTGCGCGGGGATGACCTGGATGGCCTCCGGGCGCAGGGGCAGCTTGGACGAGGAGATGGCCTGGTCCTGCGTCAGCAGCTCCTCTGACTTGGGTGACGCGTAGGTGATGGGCGACGGCGCACCGGAGCGCAGCGCCTGGGCGAGCCCCTCCGCGTCCTCGGTGACGAAGACGAAGTTGAGGGCCTCGGGCTGCACGCGGCGGCGGAGCGCCTCCTGGACGGACTGCGGCGTCATCTTCGCCATGGCCTGGCGGTACTGCTCCAGGAAGTCGGGCGTGCCGTAGAAGCGTCCGTCAATGGCGTAGCCCAGCCGGCGCTGGTCCGTCTGTTCCCACAGGCGGGTGTAGCCCTGGAGGAAGCCGCGCATCAGCTCGAAGCGCTCCTGGGGGATGCCCTCCTTCACCATCTGGTCCAGGAAGAACACCGCGCCGCGCGTGGCGAACACGCCGTTGGTGGGCACCACGGGCCGAATCCAGAGGGACAGGTCCTGCTGGGTGCGCGCGATGTTGGTGCGGTTGTACGTGGTGCCGGGCGACTCGATGAAGTGCTCGGCGTAGGCGTAGTCGCCGTAGTTGAGGCCGCGCTTCTCGCGCAGCTCGGTGAAGAGCACGCCAATGGACTGGCGGTGCTCGCCCAGGTTGGACATGGCGAAGGCCACCGGGAAGAAGTCCGGGTCGCCGCGGCGGATGGTGCTGACAAAGCCCGTGCTGACGGCGGTGGAGAGCGTGGGCTTCTGGATGATGACGGTGCGGCCGGCCGTCGTCGGCACGGCGGGCAGCTCCACGCGCGGAGCGCCCTTCGCGGGCAGCGCGGACAGGCGCGAGCTGAGCGCCTGTGCGAGCGCGTCATCCACCGCGCCCGCCAGGCCGATGACGAGCCGGTCCTGCGTGAAGACGCGCTGGGCGTGGGCCTTCACGTCATCCAGCGTAATCGCCTTCAACCCCTGCACCGTGCCGCCCGTGAAGTGCGCGTAGGGGTGGCCCTGGTAGAGCAGGGCGTCCAGCGCGACCTTGCCCAGCGCCTCGTCATTGGCGCTGCGCAGGCCGTTCTCCACGTCGCTGATGGCGTTGGCGCGCAGGCGCTCCAACTCGGCGGCGTCCAGGCGCGGGGCCAGGAGCACGTCGGTGAAGATGTCCTGGAAGCGCGCCAGGAAGTCCTTGTGGACGCGGCCGGAGAACGTCGTGAACTCCTTGTCCACGAAGACGTCCAGCTCCGCGGCCATGGGGTACAGGGCCTCCAGCAGTTGCGAGGCGGTGAGCTTCTGCGTGCCGCCCTCCGCCATGAGCTGCGCCGTGAGGGCGGTGAGGCCCTCCTTGCCCTTCGGATCGTCCACGGAGCCGGTGTGGAACACGAGCCGGAAGGAGACGATGGGCGAGTCCGGACGCGCCAGGACGACCAGCTCCATGGGCTTGGGCTGGCGCAGCGGCGTCGCTGGCACGGTCTCCGGGCGTGCGGGCTGCGGAGCGGGCTCGGGTGCCGCCGCCTGGGTGGGCACCGCGGGAGGCGGCGCGTTCTCGTCGGGAGGCGGCTTCGGCGTGGTGGTGCAGCCGGCGAGCCCCAGGAGGGCGGTGAGGGACAGGAGTGCTCGGGTCTTCATCACTTCGTCCCTCTCTGGGCGTCCGTCTTGGGGGTGAGGCTGAGCAGGATGAGCTTGTTGGCGGTGAGGTAGCGCTTGGTGAAGTCGGAGAGCTGCGCGGGCGTCACCTTGGGCAGGCTCTGCAGGTGGCGCTGGAAGCCGTCGGGCGAGCCCGTGACGCCGGCGTACCAGCCGAGCTGGATGCCCACGTCTCGCGGAGTCTCCAGGGCCATGAGCGCGCCGTAGCGGGCGTGGTCCTGGATGGCCTTGAGGCGCGCGGCGTCCACGCGGCCAGCGGCGAGCCGGCTGACCTCCTGGAGCAGCGTCTTGCGGACGGTGTCGCGGTGGCGCTCGTCCTTGAGGGTGGCGGTGAGGGTGAAGAGGTGCGGGTCGCGGTGCTCGGAGTAGTCGCTGCCAATGGACTCCACGAGCTGCTTGTCCAGGACCAGCGTCTTGTAGGCGGGGCTGGTGGGGCCGGCGAGGTAGTCCACGAGGAGCGTCTGGATGGCGGCGTCGGTCGGGCTGGTGCCGGCGCCGGGCGTGCGCCACGCAATCACCTGCCGGGGCTGCGTGGGCTGAGGCCAGTCGATGTGGGCTTTGCGAGGGCCCTTCTGGGGCGGCTCGGCGGGGACGGAGACCTGGGCAGCCTTGCGGTCCCAGGGGCCGTAGTGCTGGCGCACGAGCTCCATGACCTTGGCGTCGTCGAAGTCGCCGATGATGAAGAGCAGGGTGTTGTCGGGCGTGTACCAGCGCTCGAAGAAGGTGCGGCTGTAGTCATAGGCCTGGGGCATCGCCTGGATGTCCTTGTAGAAGCCCATGGTGGTGTGTTGGTACGTGTGGCGGGTGAAGGCCGCGGCGTTGAGCTCCTCTTCCATCTTGAGGAAGGGGGCGGCGGCGTTCTTGTGGTACTCGCCGAGCACGGCGAGCGCCTCTGTCTGGAAGGACGGCTGGCTGTACTCCAGGTTCCGGAAGCGGTCCGCCTCGATTTCGATGAGCTGGGGCAGGCCGGCGGTGGGGCCGTAGGAGTAGTAGAGGGTGATGTCGTCGGTGGTGAAGGCGTTGTCGTCGTAGCCGAAGTTCCCGAGGATGCGCTCGCGGTCGCCTTCCGGGTGCGTCTTCGTGCCCTTGAACATCATGTGCTCGAAGAAGTGGGCGAAGCCGGTGCGGCCGGGTTCCACCTCGTTGCGCGAGCCCACGCGGACCACGGTGACGTAGGCGATGATGCCGCGCGACGGGTAGGGCACGCGGACCACGGTGAGGCCGTTGGGCAGGGTGTCCGTGTGGAGGGTGTACGGGAACGCGTCCGACGCCGGGGTGGGCGCGGCGGCGGCCGGCAGGGCGGTGCCCAGCAGGAGCAGAAGGAGGGGGAGCAGTCGTCTCATTCAGGTGCCTCGTGGCCGGGGCGGAAGAAGCGGGACCCGGCGGGTAGGCGACCCTACGACGGCTGGCTCGGTGGGGGAGGGGCTTGTGCGCGGAGTGTCTACGGCCGTGCGCCCAGAAGTGCCCGCGGCCATTCAGGAGGATTGACGCGCCCCCGTCAGCGGTTAATCTGAGGAAGACGCGGCGCAGTGAGTGGCCGCGTGACGTGCAGTGAACCTACCGGGGGCGACCTGGTTTCGACGGGGGCATTGAAGTTCGAGACGCGTGCCGAGCTTGTCAGGTAGCTCGTAAATTCAACCCGGCAAAGACACAAAAGCCAACGACAACGTTGAGCTCGCGCTGGCTGCCTAAAAACAGCCCATAGTGCGCGGTCCCCCCGCCCTCGGCCTGTGGGGTTGGGACAGACCGTCATAATGCAGGCTGGCTGCCGAGGGTGCCTGGACCCGAGGTGGCGAGACCTTTCCAGGACCGGCTCTGAGTATCCCGTCCGTGGGAGCCTCAGGGACGTAGCAAATCGCGGACTACGCACGTAGGGTCGAAGAACGGACGGCTTTCGGACGAGGGTTCGATTCCCTCCGCCTCCACTGTGAAGAATGAGCCCAGCAATCCAATCGGGTTGCTGGGCTTTTTCTTTGTCCTCGTAGCTTCATGTGCCCTCAGTGTGCCCCTGCGGCGTCTCTGCCCGGTGCGGCGTGGAGCTGGGGCACGGTGCGGTCGAGCTGCTGTACCACGCTCTCCCGGGCCTCCGGCGCGAGGTGGGTGTACCGCATGGTCATCTCGATGGTCGCTTGTGCAGCACCGTGAGCACGTTGTTGATGGACTTGAGGCTCAGGAGCTTCGGGCCGGTGGTCTGCTCCCCAATTTTAGGACCCGTTGAAGAGTGAGAGCGTCCTCGCGGCCAGGAGGTAGGTCGGTCGTGAGGAAGAGCAGGTTTACCGAGGAGCAGATAGTCCGCATCCTGAGGGAGGCGGAGGCGCCTGGGGTCAGCGTGGTGGAGGTGGCCCGGAAGCACGGCGTCGCCGAGCAGACGCTCTACCGGTGGCGCCAGAAGTTCGGGAGCGCCAGACGCGACTGACGCGTCGCGGGCGGCACGAGCGCGTCCAGTCGCGTCCACGATGCCGCGCGCCTGCAACTTCGTGAGCGCCCGGCGATAGGCATTGCGGTCCAGCGGCACGGGCAAATCCAACTCATCCGCCCGCACGCCCAGGGCCGCGGCGGTGAGCGCCACCCGCTCCGGCTCGCCCGCGAGTTGGAACTCGGGTTCGGTGGGCCTCAGCGAGGCGAAGTGCAGCGGCCGGTCGCTCAGGATGAAGACGCGCCCACCCTCCACCCGACCGTGCACGCGCCCCGCCATCTGCAAGAGTTCGTTGTTGCCCAGGTGCACGCGGGTGGGGACGTTGCGGCCGCGCTCCACCAGGTTCGTGAAGCGCATGTCGTCGATGACGACCGTGTCCAGCCCCGGAACATTGAGCGCGCTCTGCCCCGCCGCCGTCATCGCGAGCACGAAGGGCCGGGGCGCCGTACCCTGCAGGAAGGGACGGATGGCGCGCAGCGGCTCGCCGCCGTGGTCGTTGAGTGGGGCGAGACGGATACGCGCCTCATGCAGAGGCACGGTGACTGAGATGACGCTCTAATCGTGTCACTCAAGGCGCCCCACGGCCAACCCCGCCCAGCGTATGAGCCACCGTCACCTGCGCGGTCTGTCCAATCGTGACCCCTGGGAACAAACAGCCCCCATCAATCAGGCGCAAGAAGCGGGCTGCCTTCATGGGGGCGCTCTTCTATCCGTAGCAGAGCGATGGGGAGCATGCCCCATCACCACGGATGGAGAGCACCACCATGTCGACGCGAATCATTGATTCTCTGGCGAAGTACCACCTGCTCGGTCAGACGGGCCTTCGGGTAAGCCCACTCGCGTTGGGCACCATGAACTTCGGTACCGACTGGGGCTGGGGCATGAGCGGCGAGGACGCGCACCGGCTGCTGACACGCTAT
The DNA here is from genome assembly GCF_006547365.1 of Myxococcus sp. AB056. Lineage (NCBI taxonomy): Bacteria > Pseudomonadati > Myxococcota > Myxococcia > Myxococcales > Myxococcaceae > Myxococcus > Myxococcus sp. AB056. The sequence goes on from NZ_VHLB01000081.1 coordinate 29,236, forward strand.
CTGGAAGCGGGCGGCAACTTCATTGATACAGCGGATGCGTACACCTCCGGCGCCAGCGAGCGCATCATCGGCGACTACTTCACGCAGCATGGCGGCAGGCAGCGGGCGGTCATCGCCACCAAGTTCTCCGCCAACCTATCTCCGGGGGATCCGAATGCGGGCGGGAACAGCCGAAAGCACATCCACTCCGCACTCGAAGGCTCTCTGCGCCGCCTCAAGACGGACTACGTGGACGTGTACTGGCTCCACGTCTGGGACGGCCTGACGCCCGTGGAGGAAGTGATGGGGACGCTGACTGGCCTCGTGCGCGAGGGCAAGGTGCGCTACGTCGGCTTCTCCGACGTGCCGGCATGGTACTTCGCGCGCGCGCAAACCCTGGCGGAGCGCAACGGCTGGGAAAAGGTCGCCGCGCTGCAACTGGAGTACTCGCTCGCGGAGCGCAACATTGAGCGCGAGCACCTGCCCGCCGCGCTGGCGATGGGGGCCGCCATCACGCCTTGGAGCCCCCTGGCCGGGGGCCTCCTCACCGGAAGGTACACTCGCGAGGGAACCCGGCCGAAGGGTGACGGGCGCGCCCATGCACTGCTGGCCAGCGGAAACCCCGTGGCGGACAAGTTCCTGCAGGAGCGCCCATGGGCCATCGTCGAGGCGCTCGTCGTGGTGGCGAAAGAGGTAGAGCGCTCGCCCGCCCAGGTCGCGCTCAACTGGGTGGCGACGCGTCCAGGCGTCGTGTCCACCATTATCGGCGCGAGCAGGCTGGAGCAGTTGGAGGACAACCTCCACGCGCTGGACTTCAACCTGCCGCCCGAGCTCTCCACGAGACTGGAGGTCGCGAGCCGCCCCGAGCTCTTCAATCCGTACGTGTTCTTCGAGAACCCCTTCTTCACGAGGGGCATGCTCGCGGGCAACACCACTGTGAGCGCGGAGCCGAGCGGGTTTCGTGGACCGCTCCAGGCCCGGTAAGCATCGAGCAGCGAGGCCGGCGGTGCACTTCCCGTGATCCTCCGGCGGGACATCCGTCAATGACATCGCCGCCGCGGCCCCGGAAGCCCAGGCTTCGGGGCCGAGCGAAGCGCGCGGGTCCGCCATGCCACGGCCCTGAGCGATTGGCCCCGTTCACCGACAAGGACAGCGTCAGGGGGAAGCCCTGAAACGACTGGCCTCCAAGCCCGCAGGGGGCCAGTCGTGCGCGGCCGTGGGCGACTCAGGCGTCGCCGCTATACGTGCCCACGACTTGGATGTGGCCCTTCCCCATCTCCGAGCAGGTCGCGTTGACGCTGACGCGCCAGGCCGGAACGTCGGAATGCCACGTGACGGTGCCTGTCCAACTCAAGCACTGGCTGGAGCTGCGATCCGCGTACAGGTAGCTCGACGCCCTGGATGACGGAAGGGTGAAGGTCTGCCCCGGCGTCGTGAGCGGCCGGGTCAGACGGACGGCCAGGGTCGAGAAGATGGCGCCACAGGTGACGCTTTCATTTCCCGTGACGCCCATCTGCACGGAGAAGAGTTCCGGTATCGCCCACCAGGCCTTGCAGGCCCTGCGGCCCCGTGGGCGCCTCGGAAGAACAGGCGGTGGAGAACAGAAGACACAGCAACAATGGGAGCAGTGCGCGGGAGGAGTACTTGGTCATTGAGGAGCGCGCCCCATACAGCTTGCTCTGCGCCGGGCAAGCCCGCTCTTACGCACAGGCCCGCGTTGGCCTTTGAACCTGCCGCACGAAAACGTGTCGAGCGCGAAGCTTTTGCGCAGCAGTCCGCACCAAGGAGGCGCAGCGTGCTGCTCCATTTCCACGACCTCAGCCCCCAGCTCGCCGATGGCGCGTTGAATCATGGCGGCCGAGCCCCCCTTCTCTACGGGCGGAGCAGGGCAGAGCTTCAGGAACCCCTTGAAATCTCTGGCGTTTAGAGCACTCCGGAAAAAGACCTTCGACATGTCGATCTTTCCAGAGCTCGTTCGACGCAGCAGCAAACCAAGTCGAAATGGGGAGTCCCACATGCTCATGAAGATTCTGTTCGGTGTCGCCGTTGTTCTCCTCGCGTTCATCGCCTTCGTCGCGACCCGTCCGTCCACGTTCAAAGTCGAGCGCTCCACCACGATGAGCGCGCCGCCGAGCGTGGTGTTCGCGCTCGTGGCCGACTTCCACAAGGTGGGGACCTGGTCGCCGTTCCTGAAACCCGACCCCACCCGGAATGACACCTACGCGGGCACTCCCGCCACGGTGGGCCACTCGATTGCCTGGGTCAGCAGTGACAATGCCAACGAGGGCAAGATGATGATCGTCTCGCTCAACCCGCCGGAGCAACTCCAGCTCGAACTTGAGTTCATCAAGCCGTTCAAGGCCACCAATGGAACGGTCTTCCGCTTCGAGCGGGCCGGGAACGGCACCACTGTCACCTGGGTGATGTCCGGCCAGAACGGCTTCCTGAACAAGGCAGTCTCCGTGTTCATGGACATGGACAAGATGGTGGGCTCGAGCTTCGAGGAGGGGCTCGCTACCTTGAAGAACCTCGCCGAGGCCGAGGCGAAGACGGCGGCACAGGCTGCTCCGAACGACGCGCTGGTGGGCGACCCTGCGAAGTAGCCGAGCAGGTCATCGTCCCCGGTCCCGCGGGCCGCGCTCCACACTGGGAATGGCTGCGTTTCAGTCCTCTTCGTAGCAGACGCCGACCTCACGCAACTCGACCGTCGCCCACTCGGCCGCGGGACACTCGTTCGCGATCGCTAGCGCCTCTGCCCGGGTATCGCACTCGAAGAGGACGAAGCCTCCGACAATCTCCTTGCTCTCCGTGAACGGCCCATCGCGGAGGGTGCGTTGGCCGCCGCGGACCTCGAGCCGCACCCCTTCCGACGCGGACCGAAGCGAGTCGCTGGCCTTCCATATTCCGCGAGCCTTGAGGTCCTCGACGAAACGCACCATCCGCTCCATCTCGCGACGCCCCTGCTCCGCCGTTCGGCTCCGTTTACGCCCGCCCTCCTCCATGACCAACAGCATGTACGCCATCACGCTCTCCTTTTGTGGGTGACTCCGGAGCCTCCTCCATCCATCCCGCGAGCTGAAGCGTTTCCGCATCGCCCGGCGCTGCGCTGACGGCCCACAGGCACCTCTCGCTCGTGCGGGGCGCGCCGCAGGACGTCATGTGCCACTGACTCCAACAGCCGCTGCGGCGGCCTGAACGAGGAGCCCTTGCCGGGTGAGCCTGTGGCCTGCATCCGCCGCTGATTCCGCTCAACCGGCCTTCCATCCCTCCAATGGACCTGCCGTCGAGCCATGGATGAGCGAATGGTGGAACACGCGGACCGCTACTCCGCGGCTTCAGGGGGTTGGTTGAGCATTCTCAGCATCGAGGCATCGAGAGTCAGTGAGGCCTACGCGTTGGCCGCCGTGGCGGGCGTGAGTTCGAGCGAGGCTTCGTCTCTGACGATGCGAGCGCGAGCGTCCTCGATGAAGGCGGTGGTGTTTCTGGAGGTGGCCTTGCTCGATTCGCGAGCATTGCTGGTGTCGATGATGTAGCGCATCAGCTTGCGGCAGAGCTGCTCGGTGGCGGCGAAAGCCTTCGGGAGGTCTTCGCCAGGAAGAGGCAGCGGAGACTGCACAACGGGCTCGTAGTCCTCCGAAACGCCGAGGAGGCGGAGTTGCCCGAAGACAGCCCACACGAAGGGCCTTAAGCTCCAACATGCGCTGAGACCGGAATAGGTGGGCGTGCTCGCCGTTGGCCACTGTTCCGGTGGAGGGCGTGACGTCGGTGGCGAACCACGCACCGGTGAGCGTCAAGGTAGTTGTCGCGTGAGAGGGTTCAGCCGATGCGCTTCATCTCCTGTACTGCCGGGGTGAGGTTCGGAGAGGGCCCGCGCCGTGGCGGCGCACCAGCCAGTCGGTGGGCGTGCCCTTACTGGCGTCTCCGAAGCCGAGGTCAACGACGAGGTGGGCTGTGCGGGAGGGACTCATGGGTGCGTGAGGTGGGGACGGCCCACTGCATCGCACGGTGCATGCACAACCGCCCGCGTCCAGGGCCGCGTCGAACCTGGACGTTGCCCCTTTAGTGTTCGACGCCCGCCTGCCGCTACGGCTCGCCAGTCTGGGACAGCCGCTCCTGGACGACAGTGGCGCTTCCCGAGGGGATTTCCGTCCGCTGGGGGAATCCGTGGGCGTCGAGCTCCACCTTCACGGACATCGGGCCCAGCTCCATCATGGCGGCGCGGGCTCCCGCCTCCTCGCGAGGGCGGATGACCACCTTCGTCGGTGCGGACGCGTCGGCGGGAGGCACCCACAGCAGGGCCTCGAGCGCGTCGCCCGGGCCCTTCAGCAGGCCCTCGCGGAGCCGCGCGGCGAGCCCCACCTCGCCGATGAGTTCGCCCCCGAACTGAGCCTGCACCTCCTTGGCGGCCACCTGACCCGAGACGCCGTAGCTCCCGTTCTGCTCCCGGCGCAGGCGCACATTCGCGGCGACCGTGTCGTTGACCCGCTTGGAATAGCTCTTGGCGACGAGCACTCCCGAGATGTCCGCCTGCTCTGTGATGTTGGTGTCCTGGAACTGGAGCTGGGCCGGGGCCCCGGGACGCACCATCGTGGTGCTGACCTCAAGGATGCTCCCGCCCGCCTTGGAGCCGAAGAGCGCCGTGTACTGGAACCCGAGGGGTACGTCGCCCAGCCGCATCACCTGCACGTCGCTGTAGTAGGGCGCCACCGGCTGCTCCGGCGCCGTGGAGGTGAGGCCCGTGGCGATGGACTCGGTGACGTCGAGGAAGGTCTTCGTGTATCCCAGCTCGTTGTGGAAGCAGGTCTTGGGGAGCACGGGGTCCGCGTGGACCATCACCTTGATGCGACCCACCTGTACGGCCGGAGCGGCGCCTCGCGAGTAGTCACCTTCCAGGTACATGGCGGGGCTGCCCGTGAAGGACTTGACGTCCGTGGCGCGCACCCGCTCCACGGTGACGTCATCGAGGAGTGACTCGAGCAGGCTCCTCACCGCGGCGCCGGCATCGATGGCGCTCGTGTAGAAGAGACAGGTGACCGGCTCGGAGGTCCCAATCGGGAGGGTGAGGAGGGTCACCCCATTGGGGCGCTTCATCAGCTCTGGCGTACCCGCGGCCAGCACCTTGCCCCGGAAGAGGGCTCCCTCGGCCTCCACGGGCTTGTTCGGCAACGGCGCGGTGATTTCCCGGGCGAGCGCTTCACGGACGGTGCGCGGCTCGGCGGGCGCTGACGCCGCGGGAGCGGGCTTGGATTCAGTGCGGTTCGCGGCGGGGCTGGTCGCACAGCCCGTGAGCAGAACGGCGGAAAGCAGGGTCAGTCTGGGGAGAGGCATGCGGCACCTGTCGCGAGGAGATCGGACGTCCTGACGCTCTATTCGAAACGGGCGCTCGAGTCTGGTTGTGCCCAGGTGAAAACAGGCTCATGGGGTGCCAATGCCCGTGAGGTCCTTCCGCTCGCGACGCGGAAGAGGCTTCGAATCAGCGCAGGCGCCGGCGGTGAGCGTCAAGGCAGTTGTCGCGTGAGAGGGTTCAGCCGCTGCCGCGACAGGTCCTGCTTCTTCAAATGCCGGGCGAGCGCATCGAGGTCGGAGAACGCGCCCTCGCACAGCCCCACCAGCCCCGCTGCCACCTCCTCCGCACCTGCTTGAGGGAACAGCAGTCAATTCGGAAACAAGATTACCCACGTGCGGTTGTCCGGTCGGGACATCCCCGTGCCCCGCATCACGCCGGGTGGGGTGAACAAGAGCGGCGACTTCATCATCATGGGAGACCTTGACGGCATCATCGGCGTCACCACGGGCCAGCCCGAGGCGTGGACGGACAACGGGCTGTTTCGCACCCAGAAGCCCCAGCAATTCACGCAGGACGGCTCCCGCGTGCTCACCCATACCGGCGACCACTCCTATGTCGAATGGTGGAGCTGGAGTTTCGGCCCACGCCCCCAGGGCATTCGCGTGCTGGACCGAAACCTCCAGGACTCCGCGGGCGTCTTCCCGGTCCAGGGGGGAATCACGAGCGGTGCTGCGACAAAAGAACGGAAGCGTGCGCCTCGCTACGCCGGAGCCCACGGGAACCCAACCGTGGAAGATTGGCCCTCCGCTGAAGAACGTGCCGCGCAAGGGCATGCTGGTTCCGTTCCTGGTGGGAGACACGGTGTATTACTACCGTGAAGGCTTCTTCGATGAGAACCGCGTATGTGATGAGTCAAGGCCCGGGACCTACCGCCGGCTCAACCTTCGCACCGACGAGGAGCGCGTCTTGCGGACCCATAACACCTGCTGCAGCACGGGCGAATTCGAAGGATTGAACCTGAAGCGGCGCACGCTGTACTTCGTCGAGGGCAACACCTTCGCCGGCACCGCCCGCATGTATGAATATTCGCTCGACCACGACGAGGTCCGTGAAATCGAGATTGAGGCCATCATGATGTGCTCCACATCAGCGAGGATGGAGGCACGCTGCTCGTGCGCGCGCGGCCAGTTGTTCATGGCGTACAACGTCGACACCGGCGAGGTGGCGCGGGTGGCCCTGAACGAGGTCCGGAGCACGGGCGTGCTCGACGTGCGGCACTGACGTCGAGCGTGAACCACGACGCGCCCCCGAGTCCGCGCTCATCCAGCTCCGGGGCCATGCGGGCCTCCACAGGACGCCCCAGGCTGGAGCGCGCGGACCGAGCGGGGGGGCCGGCGCAGCCTTCGAGCCCACGACGCCCGCCCGCTCCGAGGCGCTCGCTGGACGGATGTGCATTGCCACCTGGCGGCACCAGGCTCGCGCTGAAGCGCTCTCAACATCGCTCGACATGAGACAGGGGCGGCGTAGCCGCCGGCATGCCTGCAAAGTCGCTCCCGACCACGATGAAGGGGAGGCTGCGCACGACCCATGAGAGCCCAAAGGCGGCCGCACGCGTGGCGCTGGAGCCGAACGAGCGGCGCATGCCTGGGGATTCGCCACCTGCTGGTCCCAGCGGTCTGGGCGCTCGACAGGCCGCGAGCCAACACACCCGGTGGCGTGCTCTGAACTCAGTGTCAAGACTTCCTGGAGGGGAGCCCTGGTTTGAATCTTGACGGGCTCTCAGGGGGAACCATGACCCTGGCAATACCCAGCACTGCAGGCAAAAGCCATTTCGAGAACGTCGCGTTTCAGAACCCTTCTGATGAATGCGACCTCATCATGAAAGGAGGCGTCACCAGCGGCGTCGTCTATCCTCCAGCCATCCTGGAACTGGCGCGGAAGTACCGCTTCCGTTCACTGGGCGGGACCTCCGCCGGCGCTATCGCAGCCGCCGCGGCGGCGGCCGCCGAATATGGCAGGGAGAAGAACTCACGCCCGGACGTGGGGTTCGCCGGATTGGGCGGGATGATGGAGCAGCTCAAACAAGAAGGGTTCCTGCTCCATCTCTTCCAGCCAGCTCCACAGGCACGAAGGTTGTTCAATGCCGTTGTCGAAGCCATTGCTGTCTACAATGACTCCCCGGGTAGACGGCGGGTACTTCAATGGGTGGAACTGGCGCGAAAGGTTCTTCAGGAACCTGATGAGGCAGCGCATCGAAGCATCCTGCCCGTGAGAGCCGTTCGCCAGTCAGTCGGACTGCTGGCCTGGCCTGTCGCAACCATGACGCGTTGGGCTTCACGCCCCATGAAGACGCTGGCGATGGGGTCCTCGCTTTGGTCCTTGGCTGGCGTGATGCGGAATGGGCTCCGCCTCTGGCATTCCCTTAAGGGTGGGGTTGAGTATGTGCGCGACAAGGATCAAAGCTTCTTCGCGCTTTGTACAGGGATGGATGTCGCGTCCGGAAACGGGGCTCCAAAGCACCCTGCACTGACTCCCTGGCTTCACGAACACATCCAGAAGCTCGCGGGGCTCGAGAGCGATGACGTCCTGACCCTTGGCCACCTTCGGGAGAAGGAAGATGGCAAGGGCAAGGATGTTGGCATCGACTTTCGCATGGTGACGACGAACCTGAGCCAGCGCCAGCCCTATACGTTGCACAGCGAAGATACGGAGACCGCGAGCCGTCGCGTCGTGCACCCGGAAGAACTGGATGCAGGATACCTCTTTCGCACGGACGACATGCGCCGCCTCTTTCCATTGGAGGTGGTGAGGTACCTCGAAAACTGGATGGATGTGGACAGGTATGAACTGAACAGGACTCAGAGTGCGCGAACCAAGGACGCCTTCAAGAACTTCGACTTGGCGAAGGCGAAAGCCGAAGGCTTCTATCCCTTCCCGGCGGGCAATGCGCTCCCCGTCGTGGTCGCCACGAGAATGAGCCTCAGCTTCCCTTTGCTGCTGGGAGCGGTGCGCCTCTACACCATCAAGCACGACACTTTCCAAAAGCGCGCAGCCTTGAGTGAAGGAAAGAAGCCCTATGTGCTTCGGGTGAAAGACTCTGACGCCGGAGAGAGTGAACTGCAGGAGAACTGGTTTAGTGATGGAGGGATCTCAAGCAACTTCCCCATCCACATGTTCGATGACTGGCTGCCTCAGCGCCCCACGTTCGGAATCAATCTGGCGGACTCGCAGATGCCCACGAACATCACTGGCCCCAGGGAGGCGTCCATCCATCGGGGGGACGATGATGTGTTTTTGGCACAGCCGCGATACCTCCTCGTGCCCCATGTCTATCCGCTTAAGTGGCTGAGCCAGTTCCTGGGCGCGATCTTCGATACCGCACAGAACTACCGTGACAATACGCAAGCCCGCCTGCCCAGCTATCGAGAGCGCATCGCGCATGTCCGCCTGTCGGATGGGGAGGGCGGCCTCAATCTGAACATGGGGGTCGGCACCATCCAGGCCATTGCGGAGAAGGGAGGCCGTGCCGCGGAGAGATTACAGAGTGAGTTCGCATTCGATGAACACCGCTGGGTACGTCTGCTCGTCTTGCTCGGACGCCTGGAGGAGGAGTTCATTCGTCTTCGAGAGCGGTACACGAAGGCGTCGAGAAATGGAAACTGGCGTCAGGAACTGCTGAGGCAGTACGAAGCGCTGCTGAAAGCGTCCCAGGAGGACGAGCGACAAGCGTGGTACCGTGTTCCGCCGAAACCGTTGTGGCCTCGCTGGCGCAGAGAGGCGATTCAGCGCATGGATGCACTGACGGAACTCATTGACAAATGGACGTCAGGGAAGACGACCGGAATCCCGTATCCTCCTCGCGCGAGGAAGCAATACTTCTTCTCGTATGACGAACCCATGCCCGAAAGCATCTTGCGTGTGACGCCCGAGCAATGACAGCGAGCGCCTGTCCACCCGCGGCTGCATCACGTTACCCGGGTTCACGGACGCCGTGGACCCGGGTGAGCTCCATCACCCAGTTGGTCTCCCATGTCTCGCCGTCGAGCGAGAAGGCCTGCTCCCGCCGGGCGTGGTCCGTCCCCTGTCGCGTCCACCGGAACTGGACCTGAACCGGACGTATAGGCGGGATAGAGGCCCTGTTGTTGAGGGTGAGGGCATGAGGGGAGAGGCCGAGGAGGGCCGCTGATGGGGCCTCCCGAGCGATGCTCCCGGCCGGATGCCGAGGAGCGCCAGGCGCAGCACCCGGCGCGCGGTGGGGGCATCCTGCTCGTTGGCGACCGCGATGGCGTTCGCCAGCCTCAGCAGGTCCTACGCCGTCGCGCAGGTGTGAATCGCCCCCGCCGAGGACGCCCGCGCCGCCAACCCTTTCAACACCTCAAGTAGCATGTCGGTGCAGCACAGCTCCTGGGGTGACAGCCCCTCCGGCCCCGCGAGCAGCGCGGCGGCGAGCCCGCGGTGCGTCGCGGTGTACACCGTCCGACTCGCAGATGGCCGCCTTCGAGCGGCTGCCCCACCTCAACCCGAACAACCGCCCCGTGCAGCCGTTGAATGGCCGCGACGTGGGGTTCCAGTCCGGTCACCGATTCGGATTCGCGGGGCCCATGGGCTCAAGGGGGGGGCCTCCAACACCTCGTCACTCCAGCGCTGGCGGACGGAGCAGCTTCTGGAGACGGACGAGGTGTGAGGACGTCGGGTACTTCGCCTGGAAGTTCTCGGCGCGTTGCTGGGCTTCCGCGCGTTGGCCCAGCAGGACCAACGCCTCGATGGCGAGCACCTCCCGCTCCTGCGCGAGCGTGCCCGCCTGGAACCGGGACGCGTGTCCTCGCAGCAGCGAGAGGGCCTCCTCGGCGGCGCCTCGCTGGAGGGCACGGTGGGCGTCATCGATGAGCAGCAGTTCCTCGTCCTCCGGGCTCGTGGCGCGAGCTTCCGGCGGCGGCTCCACGACGGGCTTCTGGAGGGCTTGCGGCGGGCTCGTCCGAGGCGCGACGGGAGCCGGCGCATGCTCCACGATGGGGGCGGCG
>NZ_VHLB01000082.1:0-38927 GCF_006547365.1 Myxococcus sp. AB056
TGGTGGAAGCCCCACCCACCACCCCCGAGGACGCGCACGCCCTCTACGTGGACCTGCGGTCGCAGGTCATCAACATGCTGTGCGCCGACCTCATCCACGGCGACCTGTCCCCGTACAACATCCTCATGAGCTATGCGGGGCCGGTCATCATCGACTTCCCGCAGACGGTGGCGGCCGCTCGCAACAACCGCGCGGAGTTCTATTTCCGGCGCGACCTGGACAACGTCCGCAACTTCCTCGCGAGCACCGCGCCCTGGCTGCACAGCATCGCGAGCGACACGAGCGAAATCTGGAATGCCTACGTGCGCCGGGAGCTCACCCCGGACTTCGTGCCGTCGGGCAATTTCCGAGAGGGACCTCGCCATCACGGTCGCGGAGGGCCTCGGAACCAGGGGTTCCAGCCCCAGGGTGACGAGCGCAGAGGCGGGTTCCGTCCGCCGCCGCCCCCGCCGGTCGAGCAAGTCGCCGCCCCCCAGCGCGACATGACGCCCGAAGAGGCCGCCGAGGCCGAGCTTCGGGAACTGGAAGCGCTGGTGCTCAGGCAGGGTGGCGGTGAGCGTGGCAAGCCCGCGGTGGCGGCACCTCCGCCTCGGGGCGGGCGCACCCGGGGTTTTGGAGGAGGCCGGCCCCCGCCGAGGGGCGGAGGCAACGGCGCACGGCCGCCCCAGAATGGGCAGCGGACGGGCGGCGGTGCGCCTGGGCGCCCAAGCGAGCCGCGTGCGAGTGGTAGCCCCCAGGGCGGCCCGCGCGTGAATGAGCCTCGTGCCTCGAATGGCGGTCCGCGTTCGAACGAGCCTCGTGCCTCGAATGGCGGTCCGCGTTCGAACGAGCCTCGTGCGAACGGTAGGTTCCAGAACGGCCCCCGCCAGAATGACGCGCGTGCGAACGGCAGAGGCATGGGCGGTTCCCAGCCGAATGAGCCGCTCGCGAACAGCGCTCCCTCAAGCGGCCCCCGCCAGAACGAACAACGCAATGGCAATGGTCGGCCTCCCCGCTCCAACTCACGCGGTGGCAATCCAAGCGTGCCCGGCAATGAGCAGCGTGCGTTCGACAACGGCCGTCCACCACGGACCGAGCCTCGCGGCGACGCCTTCGCCTCACCGACGAACCCGAGGGGTCCTCGCGGTGGAGGGGCTCGCTTCGACCGGAACGAGCGGCGCGGCAATGGCAGGCCGGAGCCCGTCGTCGAGACTCGGTCCATGCCAGGCGCTCCCGCGCAGAACACCGTCCGGGAATCCCGTCCGGCCAATGGCGGCAACGAGGGTGGCCCTCGACAGCCGCGCCAGCCCCAGGGCCGCGGAGGTCCGCGTTCACCGCGGACTGGCGGGCCCCAGGTCTCCTACGTGGCCCGCCCGGCCTCATCGTCCGACCCAGGCTCGCACGAAGCGGGTTCCTGAGCCGTCATTCGGGACTCCCGGAGCGAACTCCGGCGCCCGACTTCGATGACCTCGTGCACGGCACCGGCGGGACAATGCCGGTGCCCGGACGAAGCGGCGTCACGGCTGCGCACGTCTGGCGATGGGGACGGCCTCACCCCACCCGGACGACCACCTTCCCGAAGTGCGCCCCACTCTTGAGGTGCTCGAAAGCAGCGCGTGCCTCGGAGAACTCGAAGACGCGGTCCACCACCGGGCGCACGGTGTGGAGCGCGAAGGCCCGGTTGAGCGCGTCGAAGCTCTGCCGGTGGCCGACGAAGATGCCCTGCACCCGCAGGTTCTGCATGAGGATGGGCGTCAGCGGCACCGTCCCCGCGCCACCGCTGAGCACGCCAATCACAGACACCGTGCCGCCGGGCCGGACCGCGCGCAGCGACTTCTCGAAGGTCCCCGCCCCACCCACTTCCACCACGTGGTCCACGCCCACGCCGCCCGTCAGCGCGCGCGCCGCCTTGTCCCAGTCCGGCGTCGTCCCGTAGTTGATGCCTTCATGCGCGCCGAGCGTCCGGGCTCGCGCCAGCTTGGCGTCACTGCTGGAGGTGATGAAGATTCGCGCGCCCAGCAGCTTCGCAATCTGCAACGCGAAGATGGACACGCCACCGGTGCCCTGAAGCAAGACGGTGTCACCCGCCTTGAGCGCCCCATGAGTGACAAGCGCGCTCCACGCCGTCACGGCCGCGCACGGCAGCGTCGCAGCCTCTTCATCGGTGAGATAGGCGGGCGTGGGCACCGCGCCGTCCTCGTGCAGCAACACCGTGTCCGCGAGCGCACCGTCCAACGGTCCCCCCAGCGTGCTCACCTGTGCCGCCCGCGTGGGCTCTCCGGCGATCCAGGCTTGGGAGAAGAGGCTCATCACCCGGTCACCGGGCTTCACCCGCGTCACACCCGGGCCTACCGCATCCACGACGCCCGCCGCGTCCGAGTTGGGAATGAGTGGCAGCTTCTGCCGGGGATTGTAGCGCCCCTCCACCATCATCAAGTCGCGGGCGTTGAGGCTCGTGGCCTTCACGCGCACCCGCACCTGCATGGGGCCGGGCGTCGGGTCCGGCCGCTCGACCTGCACCAGCTTGTCCAACCCAAACCCTGCTTGGATTTCATAGGCTCTCATAGGTGAGGCGTTGTATCGCGCCCCTCCCAATCACGCCTACAGTGCGGGCCACCGTGTCCGTGCTCGTCCTCTTCACCTGTTCGCTGCTGGCCACAGCCCCCACGCCGCGTTTTCCCAAAGGCACCGCGCGCATGGACGAGGGACCCGCGCCGCATGGCCTGCCGGACTGGAATGTCCAGCGCTGCGCGGAATGCCACGCCGTCCAGGTGGACTCCTGGCGACACAGCGGGCACGCCACGGCCCGCACGGATGACGTCTTCCAGGTCGCGTTGACCGAGGACCGGCCCGGCTGGTGTGTGCAATGTCACGCGCCGCTCGCCCGGAACCTGAAGCGGGGCCCGCTTCCCAAGGACAGTCCTCCCGAGGAACACGGTGTCACCTGCGCCGGCTGCCATGCCCCCACGGGCAACGAAGGACAGGCGCCTGGAATGCCCTGTGCGGGCTGTCACCAGTTCGGCTTCCCCGTGCTGACGAGCGCGGGCCAGCGGGTGCGGCTGTCCCCCACGCAGCTTCAACAGGACACAGTGGGAGAGTGGCGCCGCTGGCAGACCCAGAGCGGCGACACGCGCCATTGCACGTCCTGCCACATGCCCCAGGGCAACCACGGCTTCGGAGGCACGCGGCGCACCGAGTCCCTCAAGGCCGCGCTCCGGGTGGAACAGGCAGGCGCATCACTCCGCGTCTCCACGCGCGAGGTGGGCCATGCCTTTCCCTCGGGTGACGTCATGCGCTGGGTGAGCGTGGAAGTCTCCGAGGGCCCCCTCTTCGAAACCTCCCGCACCGTGGCCACGTTCGGCCGCAGCCTGGAGGTCCGGGAGTGGCCCCACGAGCCCCTGCCCCACCTGGGCGCGGTGGAGGACACGCGCTTGCTACCCGGAGAGACACGCCAGGTGCCGCTCCCCAAGGGGGCCCGCTACGCGCGCGTCGTCTACCACCTCGTGTCCCGCGAGCAGGAGGACTCCGGGCTCTACCCGCCGGGCCTGTCCCAGTTCGTGCTCTGGGCCGAGCCCCTTCAACCTTTTCCGTCGTCACACACCCCGAAGGAACGCACGCCATGATTCTCCTGTCGCTCCTCCTCGCCGCGACGCCGCCCATCATGCTCGAACCCAATGCGGGCTCGGCGAACCGGCTGCATCCCCGCCGTGTGACGGCCTCCTCCTTCCTGGAGAATGGCTGGAACAAGCACGCCCAGAACTATCTGCCGCTCTACATCGCGGATGACGACCCGGCCACCGCCTGGGTGGAAGGCGCCAAGGGCCGCGGCGAGGGCGAGGCCATTGAATGGTGGGGACCGGAGCTGTCGCGCGCGAAGACGTACCGCCTGTTCCTTCGCAATGGCTTCCAGAAGTCCGAAAAGCTCTTCCGCGCCAACGCCCGGCCTCGCAAGGTGAAGCTGGAGCCGCTGGTCCAGGGAGAGACGGGCCCCCAGGCGACGGGCACCGCGCTGGAGATGGAGCTGAAGGACGTCCTCGGCTGGCAGGAAGTCCGCCTGCCCGTTCCGAACAAGGTCCACGGCGTGCGGCTCACGCTCGTCTCCACCTATCCCGGGACGTCCTACGACGACACCTGCCTCAGTGACCTCCGCGTGTACGTGGAGGGGGAAGACCCCTACAAGCCGGAGGCCGAGGCCGCGGCCTTCGAGCAGGTCCGTGCCTTCGCGCTCGAGCGAAAGCAGGCCGCTGCCCGTAGCAGTAGCGCCGCCAAGATGGAATGGGCGCCCCGCTACGAGGTGGAGAAGCTGCTCACGCTGGAGCGCTCCTACGAGGAGGGGGAGCCTCCGCGAGGAAATACCTACGCCGTCGGACTGTTCTCCACGGTTCCGGTGAAGGACAGCTACAAGCCGGCGCTGGCCCGCGCGAAGAAGGTGGCCGAGCTCTTCGACCGCGCGAGCCTCGACTACGAGGGCCAGGACTCCGAGGCGCGCGCGAAGTGGACACGCGTCAAGCCGGCGCAGCACAAGGCCCAGACGACCTCGGCGCGCACGGCCCTGTCCGCCATGGAGAGCGACGGCATCGTGCGCATCGCGGGGCTGCTCCACCTGGGAGACGCGTCCTTCTTCGAGGCGGATGCCAGCCAGGCACAGATGCTGGCGAGCATCGAGAAGCTGGACAAGAAGGAGGCCCAGCAGACCAAGGCCTGCATCAGCAAGTGCGAGAAGCGCCGCGCGGGGACCCGCGAAGCCAGCTACGACTGCTCCTGTGCGGGCGAGTGCATGGGCTGCGACGAACCCAACCTCCCCGCGGCAGAGAAACTCAAGCACCAGGTCACTGGCGGCGACTTCCTCCTGGGCTCACTCGCCCGCCCCACGGCATTCCTGCGTGGCAAGTCCGAGCTCTCCGGGAGCCGTGAGTCCTGGTACGCCTTCCGTCAGACGCTCGTCACCTACGCGGGCGAGAAAGCAGATGTCGTGCTCACGAACGACCACACAGACATGATGATGGAGGGCACCGTCTCCCTGCGCATCCATGTCATCGACTGGGGCGAGACGAACGGCAAGGCGAGCCCGACGGCCATCACCAGCTTCCTCGTCTCGGAGACTCGGGTCCAGGTGCTGCGCTACCGCCCGGCGCCTCGGGCCTGAGCCGCCTCAGCGCATCAACGCACACGGCGGCCCCGGAAACCCTGTCCGGGTCCGCCGTGTGCGCTTCAGCCCCCGTGCTCAGGGCTGCTTCTGGAGCTGCACCGTCAACGACGTCATGCCGCCGGAGGCACCGAACGTGACGGTGCCCGCGGCGAAGTGCTGCTCGGTGAAGCGCGTGCCCAGGACATCCGTAATGGTGTCGTTGGACGCCAGGTCCTCGTCCCAGAGGCGGAAGGCCCACTGCTCCGCCATCAACTGGCTCGCTCGCGCCGTACAGCCGCCCGTCGTCCACGCTGGCGTGTAGCTCTGCACCACGTCCGAGATGAACACGGACGTGCCTCCCGGGCAGGCCATCTCGACGAACACGTCCGGCGGCGAGCTGTCGGCATCCCATGCCGAGCCATTGTTACTGGTGGCAATCTGGGCGGAGACGGGCTGGACGCGCCAGACACCCTCCGGGTCCACGCCGCAGGTCTGGTCCGCCTTGCACACCTGCGCGGTGCCACACGCCCGACACGTGGCCCCTGCCTTGCCACACGCGGAGGTCGACGTCCCCGTCTGACAGACATTGTTGAAGCAGCAGCCCGCGCAGTTCGAGGCATCACACTGCACCTTCTGCGGCGTGCCGTCAGGGTTGTCGTCATCGCCACCACAGCCAACGAAGGTGGACAGGGCCAGCGCCACGACCATCGCAATCCGGAACATGTTCTCTCGCTTGGGAATCGAGTGAATGTGCAACTCGACGCGAAAGATGTTCCGGAGCGGGCGGCCTGTATCTACCCCCTGGGTGGTAGGCGGGCCACGGCCTGCCGGGGCGTGAGGATGGCGAAAGACAGGCCCGCCCGGTCCGCCATGGACAACACCCGCTTGTCCTTGCTCACCAGCCAGGCCGCTCCGGCTCGCGCGGCCAGGCTCAGGAACTTCTGGTCGTCCCGGTCCCGGCAGCGGGGCAATGACGGCGCGGGCACGGACTCGGCGGACGGCGCCATGTGGACCTGGGCCCGGTAGCGCTCGAACGCAGCGGTCCGATGGGGCGCCCCCAGGCCGGGTTGAAAGTTGCGCGAGGCCAGCACGTAGCCCAGCTCCGCCAGCGTGTCGGCGTCCGTCCAGGCCGTCAGCGCCCCCGCCGCCAGGGCCTCGGCCAGCGGGCGTGTGTAGGGGTCATCGAATACGAAGAGGTCCAGGACCACGTTGGTATCCAGGACCACCGGCAGCGGTGTGAAGGGCATCAGGTGTTCCAATCCGGCCATCATGCCCTCCTGGCGGGCGGGAATCACGGTGCCTGCCCCGTGAGGCCCTTTCCCACGAGGCCTCGCGACGTGGTACCCCCAAGCCGTGAGCGACACCTTCGACAATCTGGGCCTCTCGCGGGAGACGCTGGGCGCCCTGCGCCGCGCGCGTTTCACGCAGCCCACGCCCATCCAGCAGCAGGCCATCCCTCCAGCGCTCGCCGGGAGGGATGTCATCGGCTGCGCGGCCACCGGAACGGGCAAGACGGCCGCGTATGTCCTCCCCCTGGTGGAACGGCTCGCGGGGAAGAAGGGCACGCTCGCGCTGGTGCTGGCCCCCACGCGTGAGCTGGTCCAGCAAATCGCGGAGCCGGTGCGCTTCTTCGCGGAGCCCCGCCGCCTCACGCACGCCACCGTCATTGGCGGTGAGGACATGGGTGCGCAGGTCAACGCCCTGAAGACACTGCCCTCCTTCGTCATCGCCACGCCCGGGCGGCTGGTGGACCTGATGGAGAACACCGCCATCCGCTTCCCGCACCTGGAAGCGCTCGTGCTGGATGAAGCGGACCGGATGCTCGACATGGGCTTCCTGCCGCAGCTCGAACGCATCGTCGCCCACCTGCCTCGCCGCCGGCAGACGCTGCTGTTCTCCGCGACGCTCGGGCCCGACGTCACCCGCTTCGCCAAGAGCCGGCTGTACAAGCCCGTGCGCCTGGAGGTCACCCGCAGCGGCACGCCCGCCGAGCGCGCCGAGCAACGGCTGTACTTCCTCCGTCCCGAGGAGAAGACGCCGCTGCTGCTCACCCTGCTGGCCCAGGACTCGGCGACGGCGCTGGTGTTCACCCGGGCGAAGGAGCGCGTGGACAAGGTCCAGCGGGCGCTCCAGCGCGCGGGACACCGGACCGCGGTGCTGCACGCGGACCGCACACAGAACCAGCGCAAGCAGGCCATGGAGGGCTTCCGGAACGGCACCTACCGCTGCCTCGTGGCCACCGACATCGCGGCGCGCGGGCTCGACGTGGAGGACGTGGGCCACGTCATCAACTACGACCTGCCCCATGCCCCCGAGGACTACGTGCACCGCATCGGCCGCACGGCCAGGGCCACCGCCAGCGGTGTCGCCTCCACCTTCGCCACCACGCGCGAGGGGCAGGTCATCACGCGCATCGAGCACCTGATGCGCTCGGAGATTCCCCGCGTCCAGGTGCCGCGCGAGGACCCCGTCTTCAAGGAGGCGTGGGAGGCCTTCCTCGCCGCGCAGAAGGACCCGGGCCCTCCGCAGAAGGACCACGGGCAGTCGAAGCGCGCGCCGGACCAGACACCGGGGCGGCACGCGCGCTCGCACGGCAAGCGCCGCTCGTAGGCGCGGAGCGGCCCTGCGTCAGGCCGGCGTGCCCGGCGCCTCGCGCGCGAGAGCCTCGCGGAAGAAGGCGCTGCCCTGCGCGAGCTGCGCCATGTAGGGCCGCACGTCCTCGCGCGCCTCGCGGGAGAGCGCGGCGAACGGAATGACGTGTTCGTCCGGCACGTAGCGGAACGTCAGGTTGATGCGGCGGGTGCGGAAGTCCGGCAGCTCCGGGGCCAGCGTCTTGCCCGTGCGCGTGTCCACCCGCTGCACGCGGTGGAACGTCTGGTCCTTCCAGCGCGCGCCGCCGAAGAGCTGGAGCGAGCCATCATCCAGCCACTGCTCCAGCACCACCGCGTCACGTTCGCCTGGGCGGGAGGACGTGACGAACTGGATGAGGGCACGCTCACCGAAGGACAGCGAGGCCACGGGGCCCGGCTCGAAGTCCTTGTGCTCACCCACCCGGGCGGTGTCCACCCAGCGCCCGTCCTCCAACCGGCTCCCGTAGAAGTTCACCAGGCAGGTGTTGAGGTGCCAGCGAGGAGGCATGTCCGGCCCGCGGTACATCCGCCGCGCCAGCTCCTCGATTTTCGCCACCTGGCGCTGGAGCACCGCCGGAAAGGGCTCGGCCTGGACGCACCGGTTCAGGATGCCCTTGGGCGGGTGGTAGTAGTCGAGGCACGCGAACTGCCAGTTGCCGAGCCAGTACACCGGCCGCAGCAGCCTCCGCTGGGACTGCCCCGGCGGCGGGGGGAAGTGCTTGGAGTAGCGCTCTTCCCACAGCGGGTGGAGCGTCGCGAGCCAGCTCAGGGTCTCCGCGCGGTCGGCGGCGGACATGAAGCTCGCGTTGTAGTGGTGGCCGGGGGAGCGCTGACGGGCCTTGTGGGCCAGCGAGCGGCCCTTGTGCGGTGAAAACGCCATGGACGGCCCGTGCCTACCACACTCCGGAACGAACGAGCCCCGTGTCACCACATGGGAGACACGGGGCCCAAGCCTGCATGGCCGGTGGAGGACAGGTCAGCGGCCGTGAGTGATGCCCGCGGCGCCCTCACCCTTCTCGCGCGTCGGTACGACAGTGGGCGTCATGGCCGGAGCCGGGCTGGACGCAGCGGTCTGCTCCGCCGGAGCCACCTTGGCGGAAGTGGGCTGCGCCACCGCGGTTTCCGTGGTGGCAGGCGTCGCCGCCGAGGCACCTTCCGCCGCGGCGGGAATCACCGTCGACGCCACGTTGACGGCGTTCGCGGGCTTCACCGTCGAAGCCACATTGACGGATGTCCCTCCAGCGGGCTTCACCACAGCCACGTCCAGGGCCCCACCGGCCGCAGGCTTCACCGCAGCCGCCTCCACGGAGTTCCCCACAGCCGACGTCACCACCGGAGCCGACTCCCCAACGGGAGCGGAGGACAACACAGTCGATGCCGCCTCGACGGAGGCCGCGCCCACCGCGGGAACGACGGTGGCCGCCCCCTGCGCCACAGCCCCCTCGGTCCGAACACAACCATTCTCCGCCTTCGCCGCGGGAGCGGCGGCAACCATCGCCGGCGCCACCACGTTCGGCGGCAGGCGCCGGGTGGGCAGCACGAGCGGCGGCGGCACCGGGCAGTGCGTGCAGGGCCCGCGCAGGGGCACGGACAACCGGTTCCCCGCGCGCAGGAAGTTGTTCCGCATCCGGTTGGCCTTCTTGATCATCGCCACCGACGACCCGTACTTGAGCGCGATGCCGCCCAGCGTGTCACCGTTCCGGATGCGGTGCGTCGTCACGTTGTGCTCCGGCTGGAGCGCCAGGAACGGCTGCACCCGACGACCCAGCTCCTGGGCACGCGGATTGTGGAAGCGGATGTGGAAGTGGTCGCGGTGGCCGCGGGCATGCCGGACGATGCCCGTGGGGCCGTCATTGAAAATCGAGTCCAACCACGCCTTGTCCTCGCCCGCGCGCACGGCGTGGTCGTAGATGACCTTCCGCACGCGACGGTCGACGAGAATCATCTGCACGTCCGTCTTCACGAGCACCGAGCGGATGAACTCCCAGTTCATGCGCACGTCGATGACGTGCTCGCGCGCGCGGGTCCGGATGGGGTCCACCGTCGGGTAGTAGAAGCCCACGTCCACGTCACGGCCGTTCTGGTGGCTCTTGTGAGGGCGCATGTAGCCGCCCTCCTTGTGGCTCATCCCGTTGACCCGCAGCGGAGGCGCATTCGGGAAGCGGGCGCGCACGTCGCGGATGGCGTCGGCCAGGTAGTTGACGGTCTCCTCGGTGGCCCAGGCGCCCGCGGGCGTGACGACGATCCAGTCGTCCCCCTGGGGGAACTGCCTGGCGTTCACCAGCCGGCCGCTGTGCGCGAAGCCCACTGCCATGGAGCCCAGCGAGGCAATCTCGTCCTTCCACCGCCGCGCCAGCTCCTCATCGGAGATGTCAGCCGTGTAGAGCGGCCCTGTCGAAGCGGCGCCCGCGGCCACGGCGTCCGGCGTCTCCTTCTCGCCGTCATCGCCCTCGCCCTCGGCCAGCTCCTCCTCCTCGGACTCCAGGTCCTCCGCGCTCAACGCACAGTCATCCGCGGTGGACGCGGGCGCGGAAGCAGCCTCCGCCACCGGGGCCACCGGCTCGGTGGCGGAAGCGGACGCCAGCGGTGGAGCCTCGGGTAGCGGCTCGGCGGCGGCCACGGGGACGGAGTCCTGGGCACGCACGGCGGCGGCCGGCGCAGTGCCAGCGTGGGGGGAGATACGCGCGGCACAGCCGGCGCAAACGAGGAGGAGCCAGATTGGGTAACGCACCGGGCCGGAGGATGGCCCGGAATCCCGCTGGGCACAAAGCACCGTCCGGGAAATCTGGCCGCCCCCGGCGCTGGAAAGCGCTCCGAGAGCGGCCCTCTCGTACCTTCAGAGCGGAAAGGCGCCCTACCCGCCTGCCCGCCAACAAGGCGCTACGGCGTGGGTTCGGCGTGTGCGACGTCCAGGGCGAGCTCAATCATCTCGTCGAACGTCGTCTGCCGCTCCTGCGGCGTGAGCTTCTCCCCCGTGATGATGTGGTCCGACACCGTGAGCAACCCCAGCGCGCGGGCGCCCGACTCCGCGGCCACGCCGTAGAGGCCAGCGACCTCCATCTCGACGGCCAGGACACCCATCCGCGCCAGGGTGGCGTTGAGCTGCTCCTGCGGGTGGTAGAAGAGGTCGGAGGTGAAGACGGGGCCGGCGCGCACAGGCTTGTTGCGCCGCTCCGCCGCCTCCACGGCCCGGCGCGCGAGCGTGAAGTCCGCCACCGCGGCGAAGTCATGCCCCATCAGCCGCATCCGATTCACGTTGGAGTCCGTGCCGGCCCCCGTCGCGACGATGACCTCCCGGACCTTCACGTCGGTGCTCAGCGCGCCGCAGCTGCCCACGCGGATGAGCACGCGCACCCCATACGTCTTGATGAGCTCGGTGGCGTAGATGGAGATGGAGGGAACGCCCATGCCGTGCCCCATCACCGACACGCGCCGGCCCCGGAAAGTCCCCGTGAAGCCGAGCATGTTGCGCACGGAGGTGACCTCGCGGGCACCTTCCAGGAAGCGGTCGGAGATGTAACGAGCGCGGAGCGGGTCGCCCGGCATGAGGACCACGTCAGCGAAGTCACCAGGGGCAGCGGAGATATGAGGAGTCGCCATGGGCGCACCATATACCGCGTGTGCGCCCGGGAGTGCCCTCACCAATCAACCGCCGCGCGTCGCCCAGGTTCAGGGCCCGGCCACCCAGGCCACGTGGAAGTGGGCGTCCAGCGTTGCGCCGGGGAAGTTCGCCGGCAGCGGCGGAAAGGGCGCCGCCTTCTTCACGGCCGACAGCGCGGCGGCGTCCCACGTCTTCGAACCGGACTCCGTGGACACGTCAGCGGAGAGGAGCTTGCCGTCCCGGCCAATCACGGCCCGGACCACCGTCTTCTTCCCCAGACCGGGCGTGCCCTTGGCACCGGGTTGCCGCCACTTCCCCGCGACGCGCGAGTAGACCTTCTGCTGGTAGTCAGCGCTGGTCAGGTCCTGCTGGAAGAAGGCCTGGAGTTGCGGACTGCCCGCGGCGGCCAGGGCCATGGGCGACAGGGCCAGGACGAGCACGGCGGCGAGCGCCAGGCGACCATTTCGGAACAGGGTTTCCAAGAGCGTTCCCTCGTCAAGAAAAGGCCAATGGTAGTCCGCCAGCGTGCGCCCTCCAACGGGCCGGAGCCGGGCCCGGATGCGCTCGCCGCCGGGGATGAACACCCCATGCCCTGCATGAGGCTTCGTTGCCAGGAAGGGAGCTCGCGGCCATGTCCATTTATCCAGCGGGTGCGTCGACCGCCGCGCCCCTTCCGCCCATGTCACCAGGAGCCCCACTGATCGGACATCTACGTGCCCTGAGAAAGGACCCGCTCCACTTCCTGCAAGCCCAGGCGCGGGAATACGGCGACGTGGTGCGCCTCCCCATGGGGCCCGCCGACCTCGTCCTGGTGGCGCACCCGGATGGCGTGCGCCACGTCCTTCAAGACCATGCGCGCAACTACAGCAAACAGTCACGCGGATTCAGGGTGCTTCAAGAGCTGCTGGGCCACGGCCTGCTCACCAGCGAGGGTGGCCATTGGCTGCGGCAGCGCCGGCTCGCGCAACCCGCTTTCCATCGTCAACGGGTCGCGGGCTTCGCGAGGACCATGGTGGACGCGGCTGCGGACCTCGCCGCCACGCTGGAGGCCCGCGCCGACACGGGCGCCGCGTTCGATGTGGCCGAGGACTTCACCCGCCTGACGCTTCGCATCGCCAGCACGACGCTGTTCGGCGCAGATGTCAGCAGCGCCGCGCATGACATCGCGACGGTGATGAGCCGGCTGCAAGTGTTTGTCTACAAGCGGCTCACACAACCCGTGCCGCTTTCCTTGCGCCTTCCGCTTCCCGCCCATCGGCAATTCGAGCGAGACGTCGGCAGCCTCAACCGCGTGGTGCACGGCATCATCGCGAAGCGACGACGTGAGAGCGGCGAGCACCACGACCTGCTGCAGATGATGATGGAGGCACACGACGACGACACAGGCGAGCGGATGAGCGACACGCAGCTCCGCGACGAGGTCCTGACCCTGCTGCTCGCCGGCCATGAAACGACGGCGAGCGCGCTGGCATGGACCATCATGCTGTTGTCCCAGCACCCGGGCGTGCGACGGGACATGGAGTCGGAGCTGGCACGTGAGCTGGGAGGCCGCAACCCCACGCACGAGGACCTGCCCCGGCTGGAACTCACCCACCGCGTGGTGGACGAATCCTTGCGGCTCTATCCACCGGCATGGGCCCTCTCTCGAATCGCCACCGAGGAGGACCTCGTGGGCGGATTCCGGATTCCCAAAGGCGCCCATATGTTGATCACCCCCTGGGTGACACACCGGCACCCGAGCATCTGGGACAATCCTGAAGGCTTCGACCCGGATCGCTTCCTTCCCGAACAGGAGCAGGCGCGCCCACGCTTCGCCTGGTTCCCTTTCGGCGGTGGGCCACGTCAGTGCATCGGCAACCAGTTCGCGCTGATGGAGTTGGTGTTGGTGCTGGCCACCCTGCTCCAACGCGTTCGACTGAACCTGACGCCGGGCCAGGTCATCCACCCCACGCCCGCCATCACCCTGCGCCCCAGGCCCGGCGTCTGGGTCACGGCTTCGCGGCCCTGATGACGACGGGTTGCAGCAGACGCGGCAGGAGCCCAAGCCGCGCGGCCGTTGAGGTATAGCGGCCGCATGACGTCCTCTCCTCCCCCGCCCCCGGGCGCGGTCGCCTTCGTGGACCGCTGGCGCGAGCTGTTCGATGCCTGTGACTGGTCCGGACTGCGGGCGCACGAACATCCCGACTTTCCCGAGGCCGGCCCTCCCCGTCAGAACGACAGCTTCATCCGCGGACTCGGCAAGAGCGGCTTTCGAGTCAAGAGCGCGACGCTGAAGCCCTTCGTGCAGCCCCGGTGGTCCATCTTCCGCACGCAACGCCTGCACCCGCAACCGACGTACTGGTGTGACCTGGTGTTGAAGAATGAGAAGGGCCACGAGACCGAGGCCTTCATCGCCCTGGCTCCGTGGGAGGGCACCGAGGGTGCCTTCCGCGCCTCGTACTACGTCGCGATTCCCCCGAAGAAGAAGGTCGCCCCGTTGGACTTGGGCAAGGAGCGCCAGCGCGTCGCGAAGTTCCTCGCCAAGGCGGTGAAGGACTTCGCCCGGGTCCAGGACGCACGGCCGCTCCAGCGACTGGAGCTCCAGTACTCCACCGACAACGGGACGCTGAACGTGTGCTTCGACCTCGACCCGGCGGCCGAGCCGGGACGTGGCGACGCGATGACCCATTTCGGCTTCGCGGAGCTCCTCGTTCCGCGCTGGGCCGACGTGAAGGAGCACAGGCCGTCCCTGGTGGGCCTCGATGGCGCGAAGCTCGCGGCCCGCGAGGATGGGACCTGGGGCACGCCCGAGGCGCACGCGAAACTCGAGGAGCACTTGGGGAAGATGCTCGTCGCGACGCTGCTCGAGATGCGGGACAGCGGCCAGTTCGAGGCCCTGCGTGCCTCGGCCACCGCGGAGCTGGGAGTCGAGGAGTACGAAGGCCACTTTGGCTGGCCCGACTATGAGGAGCGCGGGCGCGAGAACAGGATTGCCTCGTCCCCGTAGCGCCACGCGTGGAGGCACGGCTCGGAGGCCCCCGCCCTCTGGGAGATGGAGGGGACTCTACGCCGCCGGTCCGTGGCCCGGAGCGCCCCGGCTACCGCGAAGTGGGGGCGATGACGCGGCCCCGCTGCGGCCGCGGCGTCGCAGCGCGCGGATGGCGCGCGGGTCGGGCGCGGAGGCCGCTGAGGCGCCGCCGCACGCCTCAGCGCGTACCGGTCGCCGCGTGGCCGCCCACACCCCAGAAGAACAGGTCGAGCTTGCCCTTCCCCGCATCGTGGCGCGCCATGTACTTGAGGTCGGCATCGAGCTGGACGGCGAAATATCGCTCGCCGGGTTGCGCAAACCAGGGGCGGATCTCCGTCAGCGGGCCCGTCGTCCCGCCCCAGCTGTAGGTGCCGTTGGCGCGGATGGTCAGGCTGTTCATGGCGGCGCCTTGCGTATAGTTGCGATAGATGCGGCTGCCGTCGGTGCTGTACCAGATGCCGCCGGGCACCCTCAGATTCCAGCGCCCCACCATGCCGGCCGGGACCTTGCCCTGCGGCTGGACGACCTCTGGATTGTCCATCGCCCGGGGTTCGACCTGCTGGGTGGTGGTGGGGCTGGACCCGAGGCCCGGCTGGGACTGACCGGGCTTGCCCGGCGCGGGCGGCGTCGGGGCGGGCGATTGCGCCTGCGGGTGCGCCTGGGCCTGCGGCGGCTGCTGCGGCGGTTGCGACCATTGCTCGGTCTTTGTCGGCTGCGACCACTGCCCCGTCTGCGCGATCGCCGGTGCGCACGCCAAGACGACAAACGACACTGCCAGCACCGACCTTCCAGACATGTTCGACCTCATCCGCTCCATCGCGTTTCAAGCATTGTGGCAAGGAAAGGCCATGGGTTCGCCGGGCGCGTCGTGAGCCGCGCCTTTGACGCCCGCGCAGGCGGGCCATGGCCGCATGATCCTGAAGTTCGACAACCTGAAATGGCGCAATTTTCACTCTCGCAGGCGAGGTGAGAAAAATCAGCGGGAAATGCGCGCCTCCGCCCAGAGGGGGCGGGGCCCCTGCGGCACGTGAACGAACACACCGCTGCCATGCGCGGGGCGGGAGCGCGCGGCGCCGAAGGCTGGGGGCTGAGGGCTGAGGCCCGCACCGCGCAGGCGCTGCGCAAGGGCCTCGAGGAGCCGACCCGAGCACCAGCCCGTCGCCCAGGCCCCCCGCCGCGCTCCACAGAGCTTCGTCCCCAGCCGCGGCAGCCCCCTCAAGCGGGCTGCCGCCTCAAGCTGATCCTGCCCCCTCAGGAGGCTTCCCTGCCTGTCCATCGGGAGCAACGCGTTGCACCGGCAGCCCTCGCCCTCCTGAATACAAGACAGGCAGGCGCGGCGTGCCACGCGTCGTTCGAGTTGCATCCCCCTGCCCTGTCCGAGACATTGCCTGCGGAGTAGGGATGATGCTCGGCTACCAGACGAATCCACAGTGGCGAGACATGTCTGACTTCGTGGTTCACTTCACGAAGCCGGGACCGCCCTATCTTGACGCCTACCAGAACATGATGAGCATCCTCGGCGCCCGGACGCTCATCCCCGGCGCCGAGGGCTTCGGCATCGCCCGCCGAGAGCCCGCCGTCGCCGAGCGCCACCGCTCCGTGTGCTTCAGCGAGATTCCCCTGGACCAGCTCGCCCGGCTCGTCCAGCGCCGCAGCCTGTATGGCATTGGCTTCAGCAAGAGCTACATCCTCTCCCAGGGCGGCGGCCCTGTCTGGTACGTCCAGTACGCCTCCCCCGCGCACCTCGCCCTGAAGCATCAGGTGGAGCGCGCGCTCGCGGCGCCTTCGCCCCAGCAAGAGCCCATCTGGTCCATGACGCCCTTCGTGGACATCCAGGGCGACCACCACAACGCGCCCTACAGCTACCGCTTCGACTGGGAGCGCGAGTGGCGCGTGCCGGGCCTGCTCCGCTTCACCGAGTACGACGTCGCCGCCCTCTTCCTGCCCGAGGAGCTCCACGACACCGCCCGCGAGTTCTTCACCTGGGCCGTGCGCGAAAAGGCGGGCCCCGGCTACTTCTGCCCCTGCCTGGACCCGCTGTGGAAGTCGGACCAGATCGCCGAGGCGCTCGCGAAGCACGCCTCTGATTCCGTGCGCCTCAAGGCCGGATAGCCCCCTGGAAGCGAGCGGGCCCAGAGAGGTTGCCCACCGGACACCGCGTATCCCGTCCTGGCCTCACTGGGCGCCCTTCCTCCGGCGGCGTCCACGAGCCGACAACGGCCGGCACCGCGGGGGGTGCTAGGCAGGTCACGGAATGGTTAATCCTGCGAGCCTGACGTGGCGTTCGAGGGGGGAGGGACCAGGTGGGCGGGAAACGCTTTCCAAGGCTGTTTCTGGCGGGAGTCGCGGGGCTGGTGGTGGCGTGTGGTGGCGACTCTGGAAGCCGTGGCATTCCGGACCCCGCCAGCGAGCCCCCTGACAACGGGACGATTCCCGACGCGGGCCTGCCCTCCAACGGCACGGACGGAGGGGCGACACCGGACGCGGGAACCGGCCCGGGTACCCCTGACGGCGGCGAGCCCGATGGCGGCCCACCGCCGCAGTCCAACCTCTGCGCGCCCACCGCGGGCGAGCCACGCTGGGTGCTCGAGGGCGAGCCCGTCTCCGCCACCGTGACCTGCACCACCGGCCATGCCGCGCCGGACACGCGCTTCATCGTGGACAACCTGCCGCCCGGCGCCCGGTTCGATGCGGCCACGGGCACCTTGAGCTGGACACCCGGCAAGGACCAGGCCGCCGTCTGGCACCTCACGCTCCGGGAAGAGAGCACCGGCGAGACGGGCACGCTCAAGGTCGGCGTGGCGGAGAACGAGTCCGCGCCCGGTAACGTCCCCATCGTCGACCCGGCGGCCTACACGGAGGAGTTCGGCCTGCCGGTGTTCCACCTCTCCTACGAGGGCGGTTTGACGGCGGGCGGCTACCGGCCGGCGCAGCTCGTCTACCGGGGCCAGCGCTTCGACCTGGAGGCGAAGTACCGGGGCGCCACCTCCAGCGTGTTCCCCAAGCGCAGCCTCACGCTGAAATTCCCGGACGAGGACCTCTTCTCCGAGCCCGTCTTCGGAAACGGCTTCGAGGACCGCAAGCGCGTGGTGCTCATCACCACGTTCAATGACAACTCCTACATGCGCTCGCGGCTCGCCTTCGACGTGTGGAGCCGGATGAGCCCGGGCCATATCCACCTGCGCACCTACAGCGCGGTGCTCTACGCCAACAACAAATACGTCGGCCTCTACACAGCGGCGGACCACGTCAACAAGCGCCTGATGGCCGCGCACGGCATCGACAAGGACGCGGACGCCTTCAAGGCCGTGGACCACCGCGCCAACTTCTCGCGCCTGCGCAAGGACGGCACGCCCAAGAGCAGCCTCCACGAAGGCTTCGAAAAGTCGGAGGGCACTCCCGAGGAAGGCGAGCCTGGCGCCTTCGCGCCCCTGGAGGCGCTCACCGCCTTCATCGCGGACTCGAACGCGGACGCCTTCCGCGCGGGCTTCCCGCAGCGGATGAATGCGCGGGACTACGAGGACTGGTGGATCTTCAACACGCTCATCCTGGGCGTGGACTCACAGGCGAAGAATGCCTACCACGCCTATGACCCGGCCACCGGCGGCCCCTGGCGCTTCATCCCCTGGGACTTGGACGCGAGCTTCGGGCAGTCCTACGACACCACCCGGACCTCACCCACGGCGCGCCCCACGTTCCGCGAGGACAACCTGCTCTTCCAGCGCATGCTGGCCGACCCCACCATCGCCGGGCCCATGCGCGAGCGCTACCGGGCGCTGCTGCGCGATACGCTGAACGTGGAGGTCATGCAGGCCCTCATCGACGGCTACGTCCAGGAGACGGCGCCTTCCGCGCGGCGTGACTGGGCGAAGTGGGGCGCCAAACACCGCGCCTTCGGCGACCCGAACGACCCGTGGGGCGGCCATGGCAACTTCCCCCACTGGCACACGCGCCAGGACTTCAACTCCTACGAGGAGGAAGTCGAGTACGTGCGCCAGTGGATTCGGACCCGCTGGGGCGCGCTGGAGAGCCAACTGCCCTGAGCAGGCGGGTGTCCCCTCCCTCGGTGGAGGGGACACTCGGACGGCGGCCTAGAACGCCGCGGAGCCCGGCACGCGCGGGTAGGGAATCGCGTCCCGGATGTTCTGCAGACCGCACATGTAGACGATGAGCCGCTCGAAGCCGAGCCCGAAGCCCGCGTGTGGCACGGAGCCGTAGCGCCGCAGGTCGCGGTACCACTGGTAGCTCTCCGGCTTCAGGCCGAACTTCTGGATGCGCTGGTCCAGCACGTCCAGGCGCTCCTCGCGCTGGCTGCCGCCGATGATTTCGCCAATGCCCGGGGCGAGCACGTCCATGGCGGCGACCGTCTTCCCGTCATCGTTCAGGCGCATGTAGAAGGACTTGATGGCCTCCGGGTAGTTCATCACCACCACCGGCCGGCCCACGTGCTCCTCGGTGAGATAGCGCTCGTGCTCCGTCTGGAGGTCCTTGCCCCACTCGGGCGCGAACTCGAACTTCTTCTTGGCCTTCTTCAGGATTTCGACGGCCTCGGTGTAGTCGATGCGCTCGAAGCTGGAGTTGATGAACTTCTCCATGCGCTCGGTGACGCCCTTCTGCACCCGCTCCTCGAAGAACTTCAGGTCCGGCGCACAGTCATTGAGCACCGCCTTGAAGACATACTTGAGGAAGCGCTCGGCCAGGTTCGCGTCCTCGTTGAGGTCCGCGAAGGCAACCTCCGGCTCGATCATCCAGAACTCGGCCAGGTGCCGCGTGGTGTTGGAGTTCTCCGCCCGGAACGTGGGGCCGAACGTGTACACCTTGGACATGGCCAGGGCGTAGGCCTCCGCGTTGAGCTGGCCAGAGACGGTCAGGTACGCCTCCTTGCCGAAGAAGTCCTTGTGCCAGTCAATCTTCCCGTCCGGCGTGCGCGGCGGATTCACCGCGTCCAGCGTGGAGACGCGGAACATCTGCCCGGCGCCCTCCGCGTCACTCGCGGTGATGATGGGCGTGTTGACCCAGAAGAAGCCCTCCTCGTCGAAGAAGCGGTGGACGGCCTGGGCGGCGCGGTGCCGCACGCGCGTGACGGCGCTGAACGTGTTGGTGCGCACGCGCAGGTGGGCCACGTCGCGCAGGAACTCCAGCGTGTGCTGCTTGGGCTGGATGGGGTACGTGTCCGGGTCGTCCACGAAGCCCAGCACCTGGACTTCGTCCGCCTGGATTTCGTAGGCCTGCCCCTTGCCCTGGGACTTCACCAGCGTGCCCCGGCAGATGACCGAGCAGCCCGCGGTGAGGTGCAGGATTTCCTTCTCGTAGTTGGGCAGCGAATTCGGAGCGACGACCTGGATGGGGTCGAACGTCGACCCATCGCTGACGTTGACGAAGCTGATGCCCGCCTTGGAGTCGCGGCGCGTGCGCACCCAGCCGCGGACCTCCACCTTCGTCCCCTCCTCCACCCCTCCCGCGAGGGCCTTCTTCACACTGACGACCTGCATTGACGCTCTCCCTTGAGCCGTTTCGGGGACTGCGAGTTAGCCGGGCCCCGGCCCCGAGGACAAGGGCGCTGTGCCCCAAGCATCGCAACCCGTGCCGCCCGGCGGCGCTTCTGGGGGCTCCAAGCACCCCGCCAGACCGCTTGAAACCCGGCCAACCGTGTCAGACCCCCCAGGTATCTTTCTCCCATGGTCGCCCGAAAAGGGGACCAGCGATTCCACGAAACCCTCACGTCCCTCGCGGGCTTCACGGCCTGCCCTGGCCGTGCCCTACCTGGAGAGTCACATGGCTACTCGCAAGACGTCCAAGCGCAATGTCGTCGCCCGCAACCGCTCCACCGAGGCCACCAAGGCCGCCTTCGAGGAGCTCGCTCGCAAGGCGCGCAACAAGCCCATCGTCTCCACCAAGGAGCAGGACGCGCAGGAGGCCCACGCGAAGAACGTCCTCGCGGACGTGTCCAGCCTCACCGCCGAATCCGCCGTGAAGAAAGTCACGGAGGCGGGCCTCACCATCAACAAGACGCTGGCCGGCATCAACGAGCAGGTCATCTCGCTGGTGGAGGAGCTGAAGCAGCTCGACGAGGCCATCCAGCTCAAGACGGAGGAGCTGAACGGGCTGCACGGCAAGGACGTGGCCGCCAGCGCCATCGACGTGCTCGTGGCCGAGTACGACAAGAAGAAGGCGGAGCTGGAAGCGGAGATGGAGCGGCTCCAGAAGGACATCGAGGACACCCGGGCGAAGGCCGCCGCGGACCAGTCCGCCGAGCGGCAGGCCACCGAGGTCGCTCGCAAGCGCGCCGAGGAGGAGTACGCCTATGACACCCAGCTCCAGCGCAAGAAGGAGCAGGATGCCTTCGCCGAGTCGCTGCGGCAGCAGGCCGCCACCGAGCGCGACCGCAAGGAGAAGCTGGAGAAGGACTGGGCCACCCGCGAGGACGCCCTGAAGCAGCGTGAGAAGGAGCTGGAGGACCTGCGCAAGCAGGTGGCGGACTTCCCGCTGGTGCTCAAGAAGGAGACGGACACCGCCGCGGCCATCACCGGCAACCGGGTGAAGTCCGAGTGGGAGCTGAAGCTCACGCTCGCCACCAAGGACGCGGAGACGGCGCAGCGCGTCGCCGCCATGGAGATTTCCTCGCTCAAGGAGACCGCCACCAAGCAGGCCCAGGCGCTCCAGACGCTTCAGACGGAGCTGGCCGAGGCCAAGCGCCAGGTCCAGGCCATCGCCGAGAAGGCGCTCGAGTCCGCGTCCGGCGCCCGCGCGCTGGCCGAGATCCAGGGCGTCATCGCCAGCCGCGACTACAGCAAGGGCAAGTAGCCCGGCGCGGTGGGCTCCCTGGCGCCGCGCCCTGTCGTGGCGCCGCCGGGGAGTCTCGGTTCACGGCTTATTATCGCCATCCCTGGTGATGACAGGATTTGAGCGCTGCTAGACTCGCAGCATGGACAAGACTCCCGGCGGGACTCCGTTTCCCACGCAGCTACTCTATGAGCGAATCGGCGGCTATTGGCTCACCCAGGTCATTGGCACGGCGGCCCGTCTGGGAATCGCGGACCTGCTCTCCAAGGGCCCGCGGAGCAGTGACGCGCTGGCGGACGAGCTCGGCATCAGTGCGGACGGCCTGTACCGGCTGCTGCGAGGCGGCATCTCCGCGGGCATCTTCCAGGAGGTCGGTGAGCGGACCTTTGCCCTGACGCCCATGGGCGAAGGGCTCCGCTCGGACATCCCCGGCTCGCTGCGGGACGTGGCCATCACGCAGAGTGACCGCGCCCACTGGCTGCCCTGGGGCCAGCTCACCGAGGCCGTTCGCACCGGGAAGTCCACCGTCCGCGAGGCACTGGGGACGGACATCTGGGAGCACTTCGCCAAGCACCCCGAAGAGGCGGCGCACTTCGCCCGGGCCATGGGCAACCTGTCGGCCCTGGTGGCCCACGAGCTCACGCAACAGGTCGACTTCTCCCCCTTCGCCCATGTGGCGGACATCGGCGGCAGCCAGGGAGCGCTGCTGGCGCGGGTGCTGCGCGCCACCCCCTCCTGCCGGGGCATTCTTTTCGACCTGCCGCACGTGCTCGAAGGCGCGAAGGCCCCGATGGAAGCCCAGGGCCTCCGTGGACGGGTGGAGCTGGTGGGCGGCAGCTTCTTCGAGCCGGGCCTCCCCTCCGCCGAGGCCTACCTGCTCAAGCACATCCTTCACGACTGGGACGAGGACTCCGCCACCGCCATCCTGCGGAACATCCATGCCGCGGCGCCCGCGGGAGCCCGGCTCTTCGTGCTGGAGCAGGTGATGCCCGACAACCAGACGCCCTCTCCCGTGCCCCTGATGGACCTCAACATGATGGTGCTGGTGGACGGACGGGAGCGCACGGCCAACGAATTCCAGACACTGCTGACCCGGACCTCCTGGGAGCTGGTGGGCATCCGCCCCACCCAGGCCGGCACGTGCATCATCGAAGCCGTGAAGCGCTGAGCTACTGCGCGACCTGTTCGCGGAGGAGGAAGAGCTCCGCGAGCAGGTTGTCCACCGGAGCGAAGTCATCCGTGAGCAGCAACGCGGGGCCCGCGGCCAGATAGGCGTCAATCTCCGCGCGAGGCACCCGGCCCGTGCGCGGCTGCTCGATGCCCAGGCCGCGCAGCAGCTCCGGGAGGCGCTCCAGTTCCATGGGCTGTGCCGAGCCCGCGACGATGTAGACCCCCTGCCCCTTGGAGCCACTGCGGGCGTCGTGGAGCAACTCCACGTGAGGGAAGACCTCCTGCATCGTCCGGAGGGCCGAGCGCAGGAAGGAGCCCCGGGGAATCTCGTCGATGACGGTCAGCAGGTAGAGGCCGTCCGGCTTGAGCAGCGAGCGCACCAGCATGTCGTACTCGCGCGTCATCAGGTGATAGGGCACCGACAGATCGTTCACCGCGTCCTGGACAATCAAGTCGTATGCGCCGCGCTCCGCCATCTCCTGGAGGTACTGCCGCCCATCCAGGCTGAAGGAGGCGATGCGCGTGTCCGGCTTCACGCCGAAGCGCTCCAGCGCGATGCGCGTCACGGCCGGGTCTATCTCCACCACCTCCATCCGGACCTGGGGGACGTAGGTCTCCACCCAGCGCGGCACCACGTAGCCGCCGCCGCCAATCACCAGCACCCGGGGCTCCGCGGTGCGCGCGGCCACATGGCGCACCACCTCCGAGTGGATGTACCCGTGCGGGTAGCCCAGGTACGACGGGTCCTCCAGGTCCACCATGGTGTGCGTCAGGTGGTCCAGTTGCATGGCCAGCAGCCGCCGGCCGTCATGCTCCACCTGATTGACCTTGATGCAGAAGTAGTCCGTCTCCTCCGTGCACGGCGACGCGAACAGGCCCAGCGCGCCGAACATGCCCGCCAGCGCGAGCGTGCCCGCGGTGGCGCCGACGAAGAGGGGCCGCCGCCACACCTGCCCCACGAAGGCCGCCAGCGCCACCAGTCCCAGGCTGGCCCCCATCACCAGCGGGTAGACGCCCACCTTCGCGATGAGCCACCAGCCGGTGAGGAACGAGCCCAGCAGCGCGCCCGCGGTGCTCCACGCGTACAGCCGGCCCACGGTGCGCCCCGCCCGCTCCACGTCCGCCAGCGCCAGCCGGAGCACCTGGGGTGACAGCGTGCCCAGGGCCGTCACCGGCAGCAGGAACACCGCGGCCGTGTACCCGACGATGCGAGCCTGCAGGCCCAGGCCGTCGAAGTGGCCCTTCAGCACCAGCCACTGGTGGATGGGCGGAATCAGCAGGCAGGTGGCCGCCGCCAGCAGCATGGAGCCGGCGAGCACCTCCTGCCGGGGCCACCGGTCCGCCAGGTGGCCGCCCACGAAGTTGCCCAGCGCCATGCCCGTCAGCACCACGCCGATGATGCCTGTCCAGCTCAGCAGGGAAACGCCCACGGTGGGCGCCAGGATGCGGCTGGCCGCCAGTTCGATGGCGAGCGTGCAGAAGCTCGCGCTGGCCACCAGGAAGCACGCCAGCACGGGCCGGGTGCGCAGGTCCACGCCCGTCGAGGACGGCGCGGCGTCCGCTGCCGCCACGGCGCCGGCTGTCGCGGGGGCCGCCGGTTCGACGGGCGGCGCGGACACAGAGGCCCTGGGCAGCGCCAGCAGCGCGCACACCAGCAGCGCGCCCGACACGGTGAGGACGATGGTGGGCACGGGGAACCACGCCACCAGCACGAAGCCCGTGAGGAAGTTGCCCGCGAGGCTCCCCAACGTGCCCAGCGCGTACAGCAGGCCCACGATGCGCCCGGCGCGCCCCAGGTCCGGCAGCAGCAGCCGGAGCGCCAGCGGCGTCACCATGGCCAGCACGAAGCTGACGGGGAAGAAGCCCAGGAAGGTGAGCAGGAAGGTGCGCGGCAGCACGGGGATGGGGCGCAGCGCGGCGCCATCCCCCAGCACGGCCACCCACCCCAGCGGCAGGAGCGCGAGCACCGCCCCCAGCGCGGTGAGGCCCGCAAGCCACCGGAACGATGCGCCCCGCTCCGACAGCCGGCCCCCGGCGTAGCTGCCCAGACTGATGCCCGCGAGCACCACGCCGATGATGCTCGTCCACGTGTGGAGCGAAGCCCCGATGAAGGGCGCCAGCAACCTGGCCGCGGCCAGCTCCAACACCAGGGTGGCGCAGCTCGTCACCAACACGAGGAGGGCAGCGCGAAGCACATCCAGACGAGACGCGGGGAGAAGAGCCATGCGGTGGCGGCGACTGTACCACCCCCGTCCGAGGCGACCATCCGTGCTGGTGGGAATCACCCGAGGTGCGGGAAATCGCGCCCGGCACATACGATGGCGCCCCGGAGGACGGCGACTTCCTCCGGGTGGGCCTCATCCGCACCGGCCCCGAAGAAATTTCGCAGACCCCGTCGACTCGTTGGAGGCCCTGACCGCATGGATACCGAAGCGCTCGCCCGAATCCCGGGCGTCAACCCGAACGTCCCCAATGCCGCCCGCATCTACGACTACACGCTGGGAGGCACGCACCACTTCGAAGCCGACCGGCAGGCAGCGGAGTACATGTTCTCGCTGGTGCCCTCCACCCGGAAGTGGGTGCGCATGCTGCGCGCCTGCCTGCACACCGCCGCGCAGCGCCTGGCGGCCGACGGCTTCCACCACTGGGTGGACTTCGCATCGGGGCTGCCCACCGGGGACCACGTCCACGCCGTGCTGCCAGACGCTCGCGTGCTCTACAGCGACGTCAATCCGCTCACCATCACCACCGCCCACCATCTGCTGGGGGACACGCCTCGCGTCCGCTACATGGAATGCGACATCCGCCAGGCGGGCGCCTTCCTGCGGCGGCCGGACGTGAATGCCTTCCTGGGGGGAGAGCGTCGCGTCGCGTTTGGCGCCAATGGCATCACCGTGTTCCTGTCCGCCGAGGAGAACCGCCAGTTCTTCCGCGACCTGTACGACTGGGCAGCCCCGGGCTCGAAGCTGTTCACCACCTTCGAGACGAAGTCACCGGACCTCAGCACCCCGAAGTGGGAGCAGTTCGTCGGCACGTTCCGGCAGATGGGCGAGTCCTTCCAGCTCTACTCCCTGCCCGAGTACCTGGACCTGTGTGGCCCCTGGGCCCGGGATGCCACCGGCGTGCTGCCCGTGCGCGAGTTCCTCGGGCTGCCCCCTGAGCACATCACCGACGAGGACCGTGAGGGCGTGGGCATCGAGTTCTACGCCGTCGTCCTGGAGAAGCGCTGACCGTCCCCACCGGGTGGAGCGAGCGTGCGGGCAGGCGCTCGCGTCCATCCCCGTCAGGGCAGCGCCATGGCACGCCTCCCTGCCGTCTGCCTCCCCAGCGGCGCGTGACTACCGTCTTTGCAGGCAACACGCGCACACGGAGAGGAGACGGAGCATGTTTCAATCGATAAGGCGTCGGGTTTTTGCGGGCGTGATGATGGGAGCGGCCCTGTCGGTAGCGAGCGTTGGGTGCAGCTCGACGCGCTCGGCGAAGGTGGACGAGTCGTGGCTGGCCCGGGTACCCGAGAACCAGCTGGGCGACGTCCACGAGGCCCAGGCACAGCGGCGAACGGCCCAGGACGCGGTGACCCGCTCCGACGTGGCCCTCAAGGATGCGCGCCGGGAGCTGGAGGTGGCCAAGCGCAACGAGGACGCGGCCAAGGCCCGCCGGGAAGCGCATAACGAAGCGCTGAAGGCCGCCAACGCCACCGGACAGAGCAGCAACATCACCCAGGCGGAGGCCGAGCTGAAAGACGCGGACTCGAGCCTGAGCGCGGCCCAGGCCCAGGTGAGGTACCGCGAGCACGCCATCAAGACGATGGAGGCCCAGAAGGAGCTGCGGGAGAGCGAGCTGGCGGTGGCCGACGCGAAGCTCCGTCAGGCCGAGTACGAGGCCCTGAAGGCGAACCAGGACGTACGCGCCCAGAATCTGTCCGAGGCCGACTTCGCCTCCGCCACGGCGGACGCCCAGCGCAAGGTGGAGGAGTCCCAGCGCAAGCTCGAGTCGCAGCAGCAGCAGGAGCGGCAGGCTCGCGCCACCTGGGAGCGGATGCGCAACCAGGTGCAGGGCTACGGAGGCAGCGGCATCCAGAAGCAGCGCAATCCGTAAGTCACCGCGACCACCGGCCCGGCCGAGCCAGAACAGGCACGGCCGGGGCTCACTTCGGCGGACGGAAGACGTACTGGAACACGGGCGTGTCGGGCCCCGGCGGGTACTGCGCATCCATGAAGGCGAAGTGGGCGTGGCCGGTGATGACGGCCTCGTTGAGACTGTCGTAGAGCACCGTCACGCCGGTGGCCCGGCCGGACGCGTCCACCTGGACTTGAACCTTGAGGTTGCCCTTGATGCCCGGCGTCTGCTGAAGCCGGTTCATGTAGAGCGCGACCAGGCCCAGTGACACCCGGTTGTATATCTGCTCCTGGGTCCCCCGAGCGGGCTGGGACGGCAACCGGAAGTGGCGCACCAGCGCGGCGGCTTCGCTCTCCGCCTCGGCGACCCGGCGCTCGGGCGCCGCCAGCGCCGCGCGGTAGGCGGCCAGCGCATCCTGGTGACGCTCCTGCTTCAACACCAACCGTGCCCGCAGTACATGGATGTCGGCGCGGGCGGGCGCTCGCTCGGAAGCCTTCACCAGGTGGGTTTCGGCCGCTTTGGAATCTCCGCGCGCTTCGGCCAGCTCGGCCAGGCGAAGCAGCGGCTCCGGGTCTTCTGGCGCGGCGGCGACGAGCCGGACCAGGGCCTTGTCCTCCGCGTCGGCGCGGCCCAGCTCCCGGTACAACCGCGACAGCAACCCCAGGGCCGCGGGCTCCACGCCGCCCAGCTCCGCGTAGCGCTCCAGCGACCCGGCGGCCTTCTCCTTCTCCGAGGCGGCCAGCCACAGGTCCGCCTGGAGCCGGTGCGCTTCTTTGTCCCGGGGCTTGAGGGCCACCAGCTTCTCGCCCGCCGTCGCCGCCGCACGCACGTCGTTGGCTGCGCGGGCCAACTGCGCCAGCTTCCGCAGCGCCTCGGGCTGCTCGGGCCACGCCTCCACCGTCCGCGTCAGCTCCGCGCGCGCGTCCGCTTCCCGCTCGGGAATCCCCGCCAGCAACATGGCCAGGGACGTCCGAATCTGCGGCGCATCCAGTTTGGCGAGCGCCTCACGCAGCCGGACTTCCGCCTCCGCGGGCTTGCCCTCCGCCTGGAGCAACACGCCCTGCGCCCACAGCGCTGGTGCGAAGCCAGGGGCCTCCTTCAGGGCGGCGGCGATGGGCGGACGCGCCTCCGCCAGCAGCCCCCAGCGCACGTAGATGAGCCCCATGCCCACGAAGGGCCACGGATTCTCCGGGTCTAGGGTGGAGAGCGCCTTCAGCTCGTTCCAGCACGCGTCCGAGGGAAAGGTGAGCCACGCCCGGTACATCCGCGGCATCAAATCCCCGGGCCGCGCCCGTGACTGCGCTTCCAGCTCGCTGTCCATCGCGCTGGCGCGGCCGCGTGCCCGGGCCGTCTCCAACTGCCGCAGCGTCGCCATGACCTCTTCGGGAGGAGGCAACCCCGAGCGCACCACCGCCCCCCGTGCCGGAGCGGCAAGCACGAGCAACATGAGGCACAGCGGAAGCGCGAACGAACGGGAGGCCATGGGGCGCGCGGACGATAGCAGACGCCCGTCCAGCGGAGGCTGCCTGCTCCCTTGGCAGCACGAACTCAGCGATTTCAGGGAAGCCCCGCTCCGGAAGGACGAACCTTCCGGAGCGGCGCCTCGACCTTCACCTCAGGACGACGGGCTCAGCCAATCTCCAGCCGGCACGTTGAGCTGCAACCGTCGCGGCTGACGTTGTTGCCGTCGTCGCACTCCTCGCCCTGGTCCTCCTGAACGTCGCCGTCGCCACATCGGGGGCCCCAGAGGCAGCCACGGCCGCACTCTCCATAGCCACCGCCGTTGACGCCGTCGTCGCACTCCTCGCCGGCATCCTCGTCCACCACGCCGTCGCCGCAGGTGGCGGTGCACTCGGTGCGGGCGGTGAGGAAGTTGTTGAGCGTGAGGCGGTACGACGAGCCCTCGGTGTGGCGCTCGGCCTGGAACACCACCACCTCGTAGATGCCGCCCTGCCGCAGCCCCAGGGTGCTCGCCTGGCCCGACATGTGGATGGTGCCCGACGCCGGGCCGTGCACACCGCCCAGGTCCAGCGCCAGGCGGCCGTTGACGAACACCCACACGTCGTCGTCACCGCGGAAGGTCAGCTCCTCGGAGCCCTTGTACTCGAACCAGTAGCGGGCCTCGCTGGTGAAGTGGAAGTTGCGCTGCTGTCCCGCCAGGTCCCTGCGCCGCGGCTCGTGGCCCTCGGCCACCCAACTGCCGCTGACATCGTCGAGCGGGAAGAACGCATCGTTATCGAACACGTACGAGCCATCGGGCTGCTGATTCAGCACGAAGGTGCCGACGATGGTCTTGTTGACGTTCTCGACCGCCTTGTACCACTGGTCGAAATTGGCCCGGTTGCTGGTGTTGTTCGACGCCTGGCCTTCCTTCGCATAGACGGGGCGGCCATTGGCATCGAGCCGGTTCTCGACGATGCCATCTTCACGCCCCGCGTTCCGGTACTGGAAGTCCTCGTGGCCGCGGGGCAGGCCATTCGCCGGATCGGCGGGCAGGTCCCAACCGCGGAAGTCACGGTAGACGACGGGGATGGACACCTGCGGCGGCGGCTCCTGCTCGATGAGCACGCACGCGAAGCCATCCTCCAGCTTGCAGTCCGGCGAGCAGCCGTCATTGGCGCGCGTGTTGCCGTCGTCGCACTCCTCCACGGCGCTGTTGGGGAGGATGAGACCGTCGCCGCACGTCTCCTCGCAGTTGCCATCCGAGCAGCGGGGCTCCTTGGTGCACAGCGGCGAGCAGCCGTCACCCATCACGGTGTTGCCGTCGTCGCACTGCTCGGTGCCCTCGGTGATGCCGTCACCACAGGTGGTGCGGCTGCACGGCTGACCCGGCGGGCACTTCCAGCCGTCCTCGAGCCTGCAGATGTCGCTGCAGCCATCGCCCGGAGTGGTGTTGCCGTCCTCGCACTCCTCATCACCGGCGATGATGTTGTCACCGCACTCCTTCGCGCGGCAGCGGCCACCCTGGGCCGGGCACGCCCAGCCACTTTCGATCCGGCAGCTCCCGTTGCAACCATCACCGCTAGCCAGGTTCCGGTCGTCGCACTCCTCGCCGTCCTCGACCTGGCCGTTTCCGCAGTTCACCAGGCGGACGCACGGCGCTCCCGGCACCTCGCAGATGAACCCGCCCTCCACCGAGGTGCACGTCGCGTTACAGCCGTCGCCGTCCACCCTGTTGCCGTCGTCACAGGCCTCGCCGGACTGGCGCTGGCCATCACCACAGTCGTCGCCAGCATCCGGCGTCGACCCGTCCGGGGTGTTCGGGCCAGGACCGGCATCGGGCTTCCCCGAACCTCCCCCGCCGCTACAGGCCACCAATGTGAAGAGAAGAGATGCGAGCAACGCGCTCGCCAGCCGAGACCTGCGATGGGGGTTCACCATGGGAGCAAATGCTGAAAGTGCTTCGCACGGCTGTCAACGCGTCACGGCAAGTCAACGGATGCGGGGTGCAGACGGCGCACAGATGTGCAGGCAGAACGGACTTTCCATGAGCTCCCCGTCTGCTGCGCACATCTCCATTCATGACAACAACGCCCGAAACATCACTTTCGTAGAAAGCCGGAAGCGGCTTGAAGCACGGGGCGCACACGTCTCGTGCGGGCCATTCAACCCATTCCCACCAGCATCACTGGGCCACGTTGCGGACGTACTGCGCGTAGAAGCGCACCGCGTCCGCGTAGCCCTTCACCGACACGCGCTCGTCCTTGCCGTGGAGGCGTGACAGGTCGGCGCCGTCCAGGCGCAGCGGCATGAAGCGGTAGACGTTCTCACTCAGCCCGGTGAAGTAGCGCGAATCCGTCGCGCCCAGCATGAGGTACGGGGCCACGACGACGTCGGGGAACACCTGGCGCACGCTGCGCTGGAGCTGCGACCATGCCTCGGAGTCCATGCGCGACACGGGCGACGGTTCACTGATGAAGCCCAGCGTGCTCACCTTCACCCTCGGGTCATCCACCACGCGCCGCACGTGCTCCAGCACGCCCGCCACGGAGTCTCCCGGGAGGATGCGGAAGTTCACCACCGCGCGGGCGCGGGCGGGCAGCACGTTGTCGCGCTCGCTGCCCTCGAACATGGTGGCCGCGGTGGTGGTGCGCACCGCCGCGTTGGTGGTGGCCTTCGCGGTGAGCTGGCGCAGCACCAGCGGCTCGAACAGCCACAGGTTGGCGAAGAGCGTGCGCATCCCGAAGCCCATCTCCGGCCCCGCGAACTCGAACAGGGCCCGGCTGCCACCGCGCAGCTTCGCGGGCATGGGCGCATCCTCCAGCCGGGAGATGGCGCGGCTCAGCACGCCCACGGCCGTCTGGGGCGGCGGCATGGACGAATGGCCGCCTTCGCCATCCGCCACCAGCTCCGCGCTGGCGAAGCCCTTCTCCGACACGCCGACCAGGGCCACCGGTGAGGCCACGCCGGGCACGGTGCCGGACACAATCATCCCGCCCTCGTCCAACACGGATTCCAGCGTCACGCCCCGCTCGCGGAGCAGCTTCGCCATCGCCTCCGCGCCCTCGCGCCCACCCACCTCTTCATCCCCACCGAAGGCGAGCAGCACCGTGCGCTTGGGCTGGAAGCCCGCCGCGAGCAGTGCCTCCACCGACTCCAGGATGCCGAACACGCTCCCCTTGTCGTCCAGCGCGCCCCGGCCCCAGACATAGCCGTCCGCCACCAGCCCGCTATAGGGCGGGTGAGTCCAGGACGCCTCCGTGCCGGGCTCCACGGGCACCACGTCCAGGTGCCCCAGCAGCAGCGCCGGGCGCAACGACGCGTCCGTCCCCGTCCAGGTGTACAGCACCGAGTGCGCCCCCACGGGCTCGCGCTTCAGCGCCTGGTGGAGCCGGGGGTATTGCTCCCGCATGTAGTCGTGGAGCGCGGCGAAGGCGGCGTCCTCCGCGGGCTGCCCCTCCGCCGCCGCCAGCGTCTTGAGCCGCAGCGCACCGCCCAGCCGGGCCGCGGCGGCATCCGCGTCCACGGTGAACGCCGCGGGCGCCTCCGGCTGGACCTGCCGCGAGGTGAAGCGAACAGCCTTCGTGAGGAGAACCCCCGCGAGGGCAACGACGACAACCAACAACGACAAGAGAATGCGTTTCATCGGCAAGACTCGCGGTGGGGACGTCTCACGCTAGCAAAGGCGGCCCGCCACCCCACTGCATCTCCAGGGCAGAGCCCCACGGCAGGCCTCGCCTCCACGAATCGCGATTTTACAGCATTGCAGCCATTTTACACCTTCGCCGCGAAACGCAAGTCGTGTAGCTGACGCGGATCCTCGCAGGGGTGCGCAGTGAAGAAGCCGTCCACCGTGTGGAGACAGCTCAGGCTTGGCCTGGCGCTGGGGACACTGGCTGGCTGCACCGGCGCCCCGGGCGCGGCCACGGCCCGGGGCTCTGCAACTCCGTCTCCTGAGAGGACCCGCGCTCCATCTCCGTCAAGGGCCAGTACGCGCGCGAGAAGAACCTGGGCGGCGCCATCATCTGGACCATCAGCCAGGGGCACTTCCTCCGGCCGACGAACAGCCACAAGGACCCGCTGCTGGACGCGGTGAAACACGCCTGCCTGGACCCGTGAGCGCGGGAAGCACTGGCGACGGAGCGCCCGCTCCCGCACCATGGCGGCCATGGAGACTTCGAAGTCCGTAGCCACCGCGCTCACCATCGCCGGCTCCGACAGCGGCGGCGGCGCCGGCATCCAGGCCGACCTGAGCACCTTCGCCTTCCACCGCGTTCACGGCACCAGCGCCCTGACGGCCATCACCGCGCAGAACACGCAGGGCGTCACCCGCGTGGACGTGATGCCCCCCGAAGCCGTCGCCGCGCAAATCGACGCCGTGGCCTCCGACATCGGCGCGGGCGCGGTGAAGACGGGCATGCTCGTCAACCCGGCCATCATCACCGCGGTGGCCCAACGCCTGCGCGTGCTGGGCCTGGGGCCGCTGGTGGTGGACCCCGTCATGGTGTCCCGCGCCGGCGCGCGCCTCATCGACGACGCGGCCGTCGGCGCGCTCAAGGAGCTGCTGCTGCCCCTGGCCACGGTGGCCACGCCCAACCGGCACGAGGCGGAGCTGCTCGCCGGCATGAAACTGGGGACGCTGGAGGACATGCGGGAGGCCGCGCGCCGCATCCACCGGCTCGGCCCCCAG
This sequence comes from Myxococcus sp. AB056, assembly GCF_006547365.1. Taxonomy (NCBI): domain Bacteria; kingdom Pseudomonadati; phylum Myxococcota; class Myxococcia; order Myxococcales; family Myxococcaceae; genus Myxococcus; species Myxococcus sp. AB056. Next base: position 32,548 of record NZ_VHLB01000082.1, read on the forward strand.
GCGGTGCTGGTGAAGGGCGGCGGCATGACGGGCGCGCTGCGCGGCACCGACGTCTGGTTCGACGGCGAGCGCCTGGAGACGCTGCACCTGCGCGCGGTGGACACGCGCAACACCCACGGCACGGGCTGCACGCTGTCGGCGGCCATCGCCGCGCACCTGGCGCTGGGGCAGCCGCCGCTGGAGGCCACCCGGCGCGCGAAGGATTACGTCACCGCCGCGCTGGAGCACCCCCTGCCCCTGGGCAAGGGCCCGGGCCCCTTCAGCCACTTCTTCCCGCTGGAGGGGTAGCCCGGGCCCGTCACCGGGCGGCTACTTCGCGGCCTTCTTCGGCGCGGCCTGCGCGGCGGGCACGGGGAAGCCGCGCTTGCGCATCAGGGCCTGGATGCCCGCCTCACGGCCCCGGAAGGCGCGGTACGCGTCGGCCGGGTCCAACGTGTTGCCCACGGAGAAGACGTGCTTGCGCAGGAGCGCGGCCACGTCCTTGTCGTAGGCGCCCTTGCCTTCGGTGAAGCGCTCGTAGGCGTCCGCCGTCAGCGTGTCCGACCACAGGTAGCTGTAGTAGCCCGCCGAGTACCCGTCACCCGCGAAGACGTGGCCGAACTGCGGCGTGCGGTGCCGCATGACGATTTCCTTCGGCATGCCCAGCGCGTTGAGCGTGTCGCGCTCGAAGGCGTCCGCGTCGATGGGCGTAGCCCCCGCCAGGTGCAGCTTCATGTCCACCAGCGCGCTGGACAGGTACTCCACCGTCCCGAAGCCCTGGTTGAAGGTGGCGGCCTTCTCGATGCGGTCCACCAGCGCCTGGGGAATGGGCTTCCCCGTCTGGTAGTGCAGCGCGTAGGTGTTCAGCACCTCGGGCGTGGACAGCCAGTGCTCCAGCAACTGCGAGGGGAACTCCACGTAGTCGCGCGCCACCGCGGTGCCGGCCAGCGACGGGTACGTCACGTTGGAGCTGAGGCCGTGCAGCGCGTGGCCGAACTCGTGGAACAGCGTGGAGGCATCCTCCCAGCTGATGAGGACGGGCTCACCGGGCTGGCCCTTCACGAAGTTGGAGTTGTTGGAGACGATGGTGGTGACTTCACCCCGGAACCGCTCCTGGCTACGGTACGCGTTCATCCACGCGCCGGAGCGCTTGCCCTTGCGCGCGTACGGGTCGAAGTACCACAAGCCCACGTGACGCCCGCTGGCCTGGTCCTTCACCTCCCAGACGCGCACGTCGGGGTGGAACACGGGCACGTCATTCACCTGCGTGAAGGAGAAGCCGAACAGCTCGCCGGCCACCCAGAACATGCCCTCGCGCAGCTTCTCCAACTGGAGGTAGGGCTTCACCTCGTTCTGGTCCAGGTCGTACTTCGCCTTGCGGACCTTCTCCGCGTAGTAGCGGTAGTCCCAGGGCTCGATCTTGAGCTTCGCGCCCTCCTTGTTGGCCACCCGCTGCATGTCCGCGACCTCCTCGTGGACGCGGGCCACCGCGGGCTTCCAGACGGCCTCCATCAGCTCCATGGCTCGCTCGGGCGTGCGGGCCATGGCGTTCTCCAGCCGCCAGTGCGCGTGCGTCTTGTAGCCCAGCAGCGTGGCGCGCTCGGCGCGCAGCTTCAGGACTTCGGCGATGATGACGTTGTTGTCGCGCGCGTCGCCGTTGTCACCGCGGTTGACGTAGTTGCGCCAGACCTTCTCGCGCAGGTCGCGCCGCGACGAGTACGTCAGGAACGGCTCCATGGAGGAGCGCGTGTTGGTGATGATCCACTTGCCCTTCTGACCGCGCGACTCGGCCGCGGCGGCGGCGCCCGCGCGCACGGAGTCCGGCAGGCCCGCCAGGTCCGCCTCGGACTCCAGGACGACGGTGTAGCCCTCTTCGTCCGCGAGCACGTTCTGGCTGAAGGACGTGTAAAGCGACGCCAGCCGCTGGTTGATGGCCGCCAGCTTCTGCTTGGCCGCCGCGTCCAGCTTCGCGCCGGAGCGGACGAAGCGCGTGTAGTGCAGCCAGGTGAGCCGCTGCTGCTCGGGCGTCAGCTTCGCCTTGTCGGGCGACTGGTACACCGCCTCGATGCGGCGGAAGAGCGCCTCGTTCTGGAAGATTTCGTCGTCGAAGGCGGCCAGCTTCGGCGCCATCTCCCGCTCCAGCGCCTGGAACTCCGGCCCGCTCATGGACGAGCTCCAGATGCCGTAGAGCGTCTCCACTTCGCCCTGCGTCTTGCCGGCGGCCTCCAGCGCGACGATGGTGTTCTCGAACGTGGGCGCCGAGGTGTCGTTGGCGATGGCCGCCAGCTCGCCACGCGTCCGCTCCATCGCGGCCTCGAGCGCTGGCTTGAAGAGCTCCACCTTCACCTGGTCGAACGGCGGCACGCCGCCATGGGCGCCCGTCCACTTCGCGAGCAGCGGGTTGGTCTGCTCCGGAGCAGCCGGCACGGCGGGGGCGGTCGTCTGGGGCGCGGTGGCCAAGTTCTGGGACTCCTGCGAGGTCGTCGCACAGCCGGTGGACACGAGTACGGCCATGCCCGCGCCAGCGAAGAAGAGCTTACGCATGTAGAGGATGTCTCCCGACGAAAGGGGGCTAACTGAAGAGGGACGCAGCCTAGCGGCATCGCGTCGCGAACCGGGGGACGGAATCGCGGGCACACCAACATGCCTGCCTGCCCATCTGTTCCCGGCCAACACCGTGGCCACGGGCAAGACGCGGTGTGTTACACCCATGCCACCCCACAGCATTCACCCTCCAGGAATGACCGTGACGAGCACGCTGAAGGACCGCATCGAGAACGCCGAATTGCTGGCGAAGGTCGTCCCCGTCGAAGAGGCGGTGAAGCACGTCGTCCACGGCAACACCGTGGCCATCAGCGGCTTCACCAAGTCGGGTGAGCCGAAGACGTTCCTGCCGGCGCTGGCCTGGCACTTCTCCCAGACGACACCGGATGCTCGCATCACCCTGCTGTCCGGCGCGTCCCTGTCCGAGGACGTGGAGGGCCCCATGGCGCCCTTCATCGCCAAGCGCGGTCCGTACATGTCCTCGCCTGCCTCACGGCGCCGCATCCATGCCGGGGAGATGGACTTCACGGACGTCCACCTGTCCGCCTTCGCGCGCAACCTGATGTATGGCTTCTACGGCGACATCGACGTGGCCGTCGTCGAGGTGTCGCGCATCCGGAAGAATGGCAGCGTCATCCTCACGTCATCGGTGGGAATCAGCGCGGAGGCGCTGGCCCGCGCGAAGAAGATTGTCCTCGAGGTCAACACCTCCGGGCCGGACTACACGGGCTTCCACGACATCGTCCTGCCCGCCGTCCATCCGCACGTGGGCTGGCCGCTGCCGCTGGTGAACGTGAGGGACCGCATCGGCACCCCCTACGTGGAGTTCGACCTGAGCAAGGTGGTGGCGGTGGTGGAGTCCCGCACGCCCGACCACCCGGTGCCCTTCAAGGCGGCGGATGACACCGCCAGGCGCATCGCCGAGCACGTCATCGACTTCCTGATGCGCTGCCGTGAGCAGTACCAGTGGGGCAAGCGCCTGCCGCCCATCCAGTCCGGCGTGGGCAACGTGGCCAACGCCATCATCAGCCAGCTCTACGACTCTCCCTTCCAGAAAATCCGCTTCTGGACCGAGGTCTTCCAGGACGGGATGCTGCGCTACGTGGAGGACGACGCGAAGTTCGAATACGCGTCCGCCACCGCGGTGTCCTTCTCCTCTGAGGGCCGCCAGCGCTTCCTCGACATGTTCGAGCGGAGCAAGGACCGGCTGGTGCTGAGGCCCATGTGGCTGTCCAACAGCCCCGAAATCATCTCCCGCCTCTTCGTCATCGCGATGAACACCCCCATCGAGGTGGACATCTACGGGCACGTCAACTCCACGCACATCGACGGCTCGCGCATCGTCAACGGCCTGGGCGGCTCGGGTGACTTCTTCCGCAACGCATACCTGAGCATCGTCCACACGCCGTCCACGCGGAAGCTGCGGGATGGCCGCACGGTGAGCTGTGTCATGCCGTACGTGCGGCACATCGACCACACCGAGCACGACATCAAGTGCGTCGTCACCGAGCAGGGCTACGCGCTCAACATGGACATCCGCTCGCCCAAGCGGCGCGCCCAGGACATCATCGACCGCTGCGCGCACCCCTACTTCCGGCCGCTGCTGCACGCGTACCTGGACATGGCGGGCCCCGGCGACGAGCCGCGCGCCACCGACATGAAGGTGCTCCAGGGCTGGTGGGCGGACTACGACGCGGCGACGCGCGCCTTCCCCCAGAACGGCTGAGACACCGGCGGTGGAGCGCAACGGCCGCGAAGCCTGTCCCCCGGAGCTGGCCGCCCAGCTGCGGGAGGTGGACCGCCTGCGACGCAGCGGGCGGTACGCATCCGCCCTCACGCTCGCACGGGCGCTGGCGGAGGCGCATCCCCGGCAGGCCCGCGTGCTGCTGGAAGTGGCGCAGACGCTGGCCATCTGGGGCGGCGTCCCCGCTGAAGCGCTGGAGTGGTACGAGCGCGTGCTGGCGCTGGCCCCCGGCCACCTCACCAGTCGGCTGCACCGTGCCTTGTGCCTGTCGAGACTGGGCCGCCATGAAGACGCGGTGGCGGACTTCGACGCGCTCGTCGCGGCGGGCTACCGCAAGGCCCTGGTGCTGCACATGAAGCGCGCCGAAGCACTGGAGGCGCTGGGCCGGGATGAAGCGGCGGAGCGGGACTGGACGCTCGCGATTGAGGAGGCCCCGGGCAACCCGTGGCTTCTCCAGCAGCGCGCCGCCGCGCGGGCCCGCCTGGGCCGGCTGGACGACGCGGCGCAGGACCTCACCGAGGCGCTCGCGTCCCAGACGGGCGACGAGGTGGACCCGGAGCTGCTGCACGCGCGCGGCGTGTTGCGTGAGCGGCAAGGTGACATGGACGGTGCGCGCGCGGACTTCGAGGCAGGACTCGAAGCCTTTCGTGAAGGCGACCCACCCGCCCTGCTGGACGCGCTTCGTGAAGGAACCATGCGCAAACCATGACGGGCCCTTCGCGGCCACGACATGCGACAAGAATGGCCATGCACACGGCGGCTCCGGCCGCGGGTGCTGACTCCGGGCCTGATGCTCCCGGAGAGGCGGGGGTGCTCGCGAGTGGGGCCGAGCTCCGATGCAATGCCTGACACCCCGTGAGAGCGCCGACTTGGAGCGGTGCTTGGGGACCACGTTGGTGGCGGGGAGCTTCGTGCGGGCGCGGACCACGCTGAGCGCGGCGGTGGGCCAGAGGGAATCGCATGCCGGGCCGAAGGGAAGCGGCTCGAACCTGCGGTTCCCTCTGGTGTCGGGGTGATGCCCCGCGGTCAGGCCGCGACTTCGGCTTCGGGCTCCCGCCGCACCTTCGCCAGCGCCGCCACGACGACCTCCGGCCCCGTGCCCTGCTTGTGGGCATTCTCACTCAGGTGCCTGCGCCACGCGCGCGCCCCCGGGAGTCCCTGGAAGAGCCCCAGCATGTGCCGGGTGATGGCGCCCAGCGGCGCGCCGCGCAGCATGGCCTTCTCGATGTACGGCAGCATGGCCTCGACGACTTCGTGCCGCTGGGGCACCGGCGTGGTGGCGCCAAAGAAGCGGCGGTCGGCCTCGGCCAGCAGGTACGGGTTCTCATACGGGGCGCGGCCCATCATCACCCCGTCCACATGGCGCAGCTGCTCCGCGGCGGCGTCCAGCGTCTTGATGCCGCCGTTGATGCTGATGTCCAGGTGCGGGAACTCCGCCTTGAGCCGGTGCACCAGGTCGTAGCGCAGCGGCGGGACGTCGCGGTTCTCCTTGGGGCTCAGCCCCTGGAGCCACGCCTTGCGCGCGTGCACGATGAAGCGGGTGCAGCCCGCGGCGGACACCTTCCGGATGAAGCCCTCCAGCGTGGGCCATTCCTCCAACGCGTCGATGGCGATGCGCGACTTCACCGTCACCGGGATGCTCACCGCCTCTCGCATCGCCCCCACCAGCCGAGCCACCAGGTCCGGCTCCGCCATCAGGCACGCGCCGAAGCGACCCGACTGGACGCGGTCACTGGGGCAGCCGACGTTGAGGTTGATTTCGTCGTAGCCCCACTGCTCACCGATGCGGGCGGACTCGGCGAGCGCCGCCGGCTCTGAACCGCCAAGCTGAAGCGCCACCGGATGCTCCGCGGCGTCGTAGCCCAGCAGCCGCTCCCGGTCGCCATGCAGGATGGCGCCCGTGGTGACCATCTCCGTGTACAGCAGCGTGTGGCGGCTGAGCAGCCGGTGGAAGTACCGGCAGTTGCGGTCCGTCCAGTCCATCATCGGCGCGACGGACAGGGGCGTGGGAGAAGTCGGCATCATGCGAGAACCCGGGGCAGCGGCCGGAGCGTCCCGTTCAGCGGGCCGCTCCCCTGCCGCCTGCATGTAGCCGGGTTTCCCGCCCCTGCCC
>NZ_VHLB01000083.1:0-38530 GCF_006547365.1 Myxococcus sp. AB056
GGAGTGGGACGGGGGCGGTGTCCGGCGCAGGTAGCGCGCGATGATGGCGTCCGCCGCGGGCTGACCATCGCGGGTGCGGAAGTCCCGGCCGTCCAGCGCCAGGCCATGGGCCAGCGCCCAGGGGTTGTCGGGCGTGGCGGCCCACTGCCTGCACCGGGAGGCCAGCAGCGAGGACACGTCGGACGGAGGCGCCGCACTCCCGGGGGCCCGCAGCTGGACTGTGGACGGCGCCGCCGAGGGCCACGTCACCTCCGCACGCGCGCCAGCCGGGGCGGCGGCGCCCAGTCCCATGGTGAGGCTCACGAGGAGGATGGCGGTCATCGTCATGCGGTGGGCAGCCGGGGGGAGCTTATTCGCTCGGTCGCGCCAGCGACACCCGCGACGTCCTCCGCGCGCCGACCCGAAGCATGGGCCGGCGCGCGTGAGGGTAAAGCTCAGCTCGCCTGGGAGTCGCCGCTGGCCGATTCCGCCTCGGCTGTCAGGCGCGCCAGCATCCGCTCGAGGATGCCGAACACGGCGTCGCGGTCTTCAGGGCTCATCAGGCTCAGCACGCGCCGCAAGCTCGCGTCCATGCCCCGGTCGATGCGGGCGAAGACGCTGTTCCCCTGCTCGGTGAGGCGCACGACGACGGCGCGCCGGTCCTCCACGTCCCGGGTCCGCTCCACCAGACCCATGCTCTCCAGGCGGTCCACCACACCGGTGATGGTCTTCCGGGTGATGCCCACCCGCAGGGCCAGGACGCCGACCTGCACCGGACCGTCGTTCCCCAGCCACGACAGCGCATGCATCTGCGTGGGCGTGAGCTGGAGGTCCTCGCAGATGCCCGCCAGCGGGTTCTTCAGGGAGCGGTAGCGGCTGAACTCAATCAGCAACTCGTGGAGGCGCCGCGACTCGGGCGTGGAGGTTTCGACGTCTTCCTCCATCAGACCGTGGCTCTCCTCGGAGCCACCGTCCTCGGGAGGGTCCTGGCCCTCCGTACCCGGGTCGCCGCGCCGATTCGCGAGCGCGGCCGGTTTGTCATCCGGCCGCCGCATCAGGCCGTCTCCACCCGGGCCGCTGCGGCCACGGAAGGCGATTCAGCGCCGTGCTTCGGACCCACCGCGTGCGGCGTACCGGAGGCCGCGTCCGGACCCTTGCGCCGCTTGAACTTCTCGGTGAGCTGATCCATCAGCGAGTACACCACCGGCACCACGCCCAGGGTGAGGAACGTGGACGTCACCAGACCGCCGATGATGGTGATGGCCATGGGCGCGCGCGTCTCCGCGCCGTCACCCTTGGCGACGGCCACCGGAATCATGCCGGCGATCATCGCGATGGTCGTCATCAGGATGGGACGCAGACGCACGGGAGCGGCCTGGAGCAGGGCTTCCGTCGCCGTCTTGCCTTCCTCACGCAACTGCAGCGTGAAGTCCACCAGGAGGATGCCGTTCTTCACCACCAGACCCATGAGCATGATGATGCCGATGAGGGCGAACATCGACATGGCCTGACCGGTGACGAGCAGACCGCCAATGGCGCCGATGAGGGCGAAGGGCAGCGACATCATGATGGTGAAGGGGTGGACGAAGCTCTCGAACTGCGCCGCGAGAATCATGTAGATGAGGATGATGCCCAGCAGCAGGGCGGAGCCGAAGGCCGCCACGGCCTTGCCCATCTCCTTCGCGTTACCCTCGAAGTCGTAGATGACCGACTTGGGCAGCTCCTTCTCCGCGTACGCGTTGAGGAAGTTGATGCCATCGCTCAGCGCGTAGCCCGAGGCCAGGTTCGCCAGCAGGGTGATCTGCCGCTTCTGCGACTCGCGGTCGATCTGCACCGGGCCGTCGGCGGGGGTGATGGTCGCGAAGTTGCGCAGCTCCACCAACTGGCCCGTCATGCTGCGCACGGTCAGCTTGCCCAGCGCGTCGGCGGAGGCCAGCGTCTGCGGCGGCAGGGCCACCTTGATTTCGTACGTCTCGCCACCCTCGCGGTAGTCGCCGAACTTGTCGCGGCCCAGGAAGGCACGCAGCGTGGCGCCCAGCGAGGCCGCCGGGACGCCCAGGCTGGCCGCGCGCTCGCGGTCCACCTTGACGTCGTACTGCGGCTTGCCGGAGCGGAACGTCATGTCCACGTCCACCAGGCCCGGATTCTGGCGCATGGCGCCCTGCACCTGCTCGGCGGCCTTCACCACCTCTTCCCAGTTGTCACCGCGGAGGTTGAACTGGATCTGCTGCGTGCGGGCGCCGCCGCCGCCCACGGCCGCGACGTCCTGCACCGTGACGGTGACGCCGCTGCGGGGGGTGATGGCGCCGCGCAGGTACGTCTTCAGTTCGCCCTGGTTGAAGGAGCGGTCCTTCAGCGGCACCAGGTTGATGAGCAGCTCGCCCTTGTGCACTTCCTCCTGCACGCCGCCACCGGCGGTGGCGAAGGTGGAGTCGATGCCGGGCAGGGCGCGGACCTGCGCGTCCAGCGCGTCCAGCTCCGCCTGCGTATCCTGCAGCGTGGAGCCGATGGGCAGCTCCACCGCCAGCTTGATGTTGCCGTTGTCCTGCTCCGGGATGAACGTGAACTTCAGGAAGCTGGCCATGAAGAGGGTGACGAAGAGCACCACCACGGCGATGACCAGGGTGATGGCCCGGTGCCGCAGGATGCTGGCCAGGATGTTCCGGTAGCCCGTCTCCGTGGCGACCAGCACCTTCTCCACCGCCGCGGAGATGCCCGTGGGGTTGCCATGGTGGCTCAGCATGCGCGCCGACAGCATGGGCGTGAGCGTCATGGACACGGCGTAGGAGATGAGCACCGCCACGGCCACCGTGACGCCGAACTGGTAGAAGAACATGCCCATCGTCCCGTCCATGAAGGCCACGGGGATGAACACGGCGACGATGGCGAGCGTCACGGCGAACACCGCGAGCGCGATCTGGCTGGCGCCCTCGAGCGCCGCCTGCATGGGCGTCTTTCCCTCTTCCAGGTGACGGACGATGTTCTCGATGACCACGATGGCGTCGTCGATGAGCAGACCGATGGACAGCGTCAGCGCCAGCATCGTGATGACGTTGAACGTGAAGCCCAGGGCCGCCATGACGGCGAAGGTACCGACGACGGACACCGGCAGCGCGATGGCGGCCACCAGCGTGGAGTTCAGGTTGCGCAGGAACACCAGCACGATGAGCACCGCGAGGAAGCCACCGAGCACCAGGTCGAACTGCACCGCGGCGATGGACGAGCGGATGAACCGCGAGTTGTCCGTCACCAGCTCCGTGCGCACGCCCTCGGGCAGCAGGCTGTTGACCTCTCCCAGGGACTCCTTGATGGACTCGGCCACCTGCACCGTGTTGGACCCGGACTGCTTGCGCACCACCAGCGCCACGGCGCTGCGGTCACCGCTCTTGGCGCTGGAGCGCGCCTCTTCCGGACCGTCCACCACGTCGGCCACGTCACGCACGCGCACCGGCGCGCCGTTGGGGCTGGCGATGATGATGTTGCGCAGCTCGTCCACGCTCTTGGCCTCGGACGTCAGGCGCACCACGCGCTCACGGCCGCTGTCCATGGTGCGGCCACCCGGGACGTCCAGGTTCTGCGCCTGCACGGCCTGGCTCACGTCACTGACGGCCAGCCCGAAGCCACGCAGCCGCTCCGGATCCACGACGATCTGGATTTCGCGCTCGCGGCCACCGACCACGTCGATGCTGCCCACGCCCGGCTGACGCTGGAGGGCGGGCTTCACGACGTCCTCGGCGACGCGCGTCATCTCTTCAATGGGGAGCGCGCCGGACAGCGACAGCGTCATGATGGGCGCCGCGCCGATGTCGAACTTCTCCACCACCGGCGTCTCGATTTCCGTCGGCAGCTTGCTCAGCGTGGCCTGGACGCGGTCCCGCACGTCCTGCGACGCCACGTCCACCTTGGTGTCCAGGGTGAAGCGGACGACGATCTGGGACACGCTCTCCAGGTTGATGGAGCGCAACTGCTCCACGCCGTTGAGGGTGTTGAGCGCCTCCTCCAGCGGGTCACTGACGTTCTTCTCCATCGACTCCGGGTCCGCGCCGGGCAGCACCGTGGTGACGGTGACGACGGGGAACTCGACGTCGGGGAACTGGTCCACGCCGATGCGTGGGTAGGCATTGATGCCAAAAACGACCACCGCGAGCATCAGCATCGCGGTGAACACAGGGCGGGTGATGAATGTCTTGAGCATTCAGGAGCTCCGAACTTGAGAGGGGAGGGCAGGCGTCACTGCACTACGCGGACGGCCGTGCCCTCCTTCACGTCCAGGGAGGAGTCGGCGAGCACGCGCTCGTCGGCGCCCAGTCCCTGGAGGATGCGGACGTAACCAGGCAGCACTCGCTCGACGCGCACATCCCGCTTGCGCACCGTGCCGTCCTGCACCACCCACACGAAGCCCTCCTGGCCCCGGGCGCTGACGGCCTGGGTGGGGAGGAAGAGGCCCTTGTCGTCGTCGGCCTGATTCACGGTCGAGAAGTCCAGCTCCACCAGGGCGCCGGGACGCAGCGCCGTGGACGGCTCACCGACCACGTCCGCCAGCACCTCCACCGTGCGGTTGGAGGCGTCCACCACCGCGCCCACGACGGCCACCTGCACGTCGAAGCGCGCGCCGCTGGGGCTCACCGTGCCCTGCGTCTTGCTGCCCACGCGGACCTTGTCCACCACGGACTCGGGGACCTGCGCGCGCACTTCCAGCCCCGTCGTGTCGACGATGCTGAACACGGGCGTGGAGGGCGTCATCGCCACCGAGTCACCGACGTTCTTCGTGCGGGCCGTGATGACGCCGTCGAAGGGGGCGATGATGGAGTGGTCGCGCAGCATCTCCTCCGCCAGCCGCAGCCCGGCGGCGGCCTGGGCGGCCTGGGCGGCGGCCTGCTTCTGGCCAATCACGGCCTGATCCAGCCCCGCGGCGGCCACGCCACCGGACTCCGCCACCTTCCGGGTGCGCTCCAGGGAGGACGTGGCCAGCTCCAGCGCCGCGTCCGCGGCCTGCTTCACCGCGCGCGCCTGCTCCACGCTGATGGCGACGTTGGAGGCGTCCAGCGATGCCAGCACCTGGCCCTTCTTCACCTTGTCGCCCACCCGCACGTTCATCCTGGAGATGGTGCCGGTCGCCTGGGGCCCCAGGACCGCCTCGTTCTTCGAGCGGATCTGCCCCGTCACGCGGGTGACGTCGGCGCTCAACTCCGTGGCCGGAGTGATGGCGCGCACGCCCAATGCCGCGGGACCCGTCTGCTCGGGGAGGGCCGGCTTGTTGCTGGCCTTGCCACAGCCCGTCGTCACCACCGCTGCCACTGCCGCGGCCATCCACATGCGTCGAATCACGGTCGTCCTGCTCCTGCCGGTCACGGGGCGCCTGGCCCCAGGGAGACACTTGCGAGCCGGCTTCTACATGGAAAGTCTGCGGCCCGGAAACTACAGTCTCTGAACTGTCTGTCAAGGGGATACTCCGGAGTGCGGACTATCTTTCCTCCGGCACGTCTAACGGCCGTCCGCCGAGCGGGCAGGGGAAAATGACACGACGCGGTGCATCCGTCCGCTGGCCTGAAGGAGGGGAGCGGTGTGCCGGGGAGGCGGTGCTTGTGGCACCTAGAGGCCCCTGTTATTGATTCAAGAATCAATCCTTTCGCGCCGAGGACACCCCATGCCCCACCCATTCACCGAGGAACACGAGGCCTTCCGCAACACGGTGCGCAGCTTCGTGGAGAAGGAGATGACCCCACACGGCCTCGAGTGGGACCGGGCGGGCATCTTCCCCAAGGAGCTGTTCCGCAAGGCGGGGGACCTGGGCTTCCTGGGCATCAACCACGACCCGAAGTACGGCGGTAGCGGGCTGGACTACTGGTACGTGACGGTGTTCGCGGAGGAGCTGAGCCGCAGCCTCAACGCGGGCGTGAACATGGCGCTGCTGGTGCAGAGCCAGATGGCCACGCCCATCATCAACGAGATTGGAACGGACGAGCAGAAGCGCGAGTTCCTGGAGCCGGCGCTCAAGGGCGAGAAGATCGCCGCGCTGGGCGTGAGCGAGCCGGGGTGCGGTTCGGACGTGGCCAGCATCAAGACGACGGCGCGCCGGGACGGGGATGACTACGTCATCAACGGCTCGAAGATGTGGATCACCAACGGCACGCGGGCGGACTTCATCACCCTGGCGGTACGCACGGGCGAGGCCGGCTACGGCGGCATCTCCCTGGTGACGTTCCCCACGGACGTGAAGGGCTTCGGCGTCTCCAAGAAGCTGGACAAGGTGGGCAACCTGTCCTCGGACACCGCCGTCCTCTACTTCGAGGACTGCCGGATTCCGGCCCGCTACGTGCTGGGCGAGGAGAACGAAGGCTTCTACCACATCATGACCAACTTCCAGGGTGAGCGCCTGGTGGGCGCCATCACCACGGTGGCGGGCATGGAGCGGATGGTGGAGGACTCCATCCGCTACGGCAACGAGCGCGAGGCCTTCGGCCGGCCGCTGATGAAGTTCCAGGTGTGGCGCCACAAGTTCGTGGAGCACCTGACGGCCATCGAAGCGGCCAAGCGCCTGACGTACCACGCGGTGGACCTCTTCGACCGGAAGGAGAACCCGGTGAAGGAGGTCTCCATGGCGAAGCTGTTCGCGGGCGACCTGGCCCAGCGCGTGGCCTACGACTGCCAGCAGTTCTACGGCGGCATGGGCTACGTGGAGGAGACCTCCATCGCCCGCATGTGGCGCGACGTGCGCCTCATCACCATCGGCGGCGGCACCTCCGAGGTGATGAAGGAGATCATCTCGAAAATCTACGGCTTCTAGCGCCGCGCACTCAGGCGCCCTGGCCCAGGCTCATCCCTTCCAGGGGCTTGGGCCCGCTGTCGAGCTCGGCGTGCATGACGGTGTCGTCACGCACGCCCTCCCACTTGGACACCACCAGCGTCGCCACCGTGTTGCCGATGACGTTGGTGATGGCCCGGGCCTCGGACATGAAGCGGTCCACGCCCAGCAGCAGGGCCACGCCTTCCACGGGCACCTTGCCGTTGAGCGCCGCCAGTGTGGCCATCAGGGTGATGAAGCCCGAACCCGTCACGCCCGCCGCGCCCTTCGACGTCAGCAGCAGCACGCCCAGCAAGGTGAGCTCCTCGCCCAGCGAGAGGTCCACGTTCACCGCCTGGGCGATGAAGATGGCCGCCATCGTCAGGTAGATGCACGTCCCGTCCAGGTTGAAGGAGTACCCGGTGGGCAGCACCAGTCCCACGGCGCCCCGGTCGCAGCCCAGCGTCTCCAGCCGCTTGAGCAGCCGGGGCAGCGCGGACTCCGATGACGACGTCCCCAGCACGAGCAACAGCTCGCTGCGCATGTAGCGCAGCAGCTTCCACAGTGAGAAGCCGGACAGCCGCGCCACCAGCCCCAGCACCAGGAACACGAAGAGGGCGCAGGTGACGTAGACGGCGATGAGCAGCCGGCCCAGGGAGCTGAGCGATTCGACACCGAACTTGCCCACGGTGAAGGCCATGGCGCCGAACGCGCCCAGCGGCGCCAGCTTCATGATCATCCCGACGATGCCGAAGAAGACCTGCGCCAGGTCATCCGACAAGTCGAGCACGCGCTGTCCCATGGGGCCCAGGCGGGTGAGCGCCACGCCCGTCAGCACGGCGACGAGCAGCACCTGGAGCAGCTTCCCCTCGGTGAAGGCCGACAGGAAGTCATGCGGGATGATGTCCAGGAGGAAGGGGATGGTGCCCTGCTGCGACGCGGATGCGCGGTACTGGGTGATGCCGGAGGTGTCGATCTGCGCCGGGTCGATGTTCATCCCCGCGCCGGGCTTCAGGGTGTTCACCACCACCATGCCCACGACGAGCGCCAGCGTCGTCAGGACTTCGAAGTAGATGAGCGCCTTGAGGCCGATGCGGCCCACGTGCTTGAGGTCGCCCATCTTCGCGATGCCCGCGACGATGGTGAGGAAGATGACCGGTGCGATGATCATCTTCACCAGTTTGATGAAGCCGTCGCCCAGCGGCTTCATGGACTCGCCCAGGTCCGGTCGCAGCCAGCCGAGGATGATGCCCACCGCGATGGCCAGCAGCACCTGGACGTACAGATTCTTCAACCACCGCATCCGCACCCCTCTCTCGGGAGGCCGCGGACTATAGCGCCCCGGTTCGGCGCTTCGTTGGCGCCAGGCGCCGGCGGACCGCGGGGGCTTCGGGTGGCGGGCTGCGTCACTTCTTGCGGAACAGCGCCTCCGCGGCGTTCAGAAGGGCGTCTCGGCTCTCCTTCTCATGGATGCCGCCTTCGCCAATCTGGAACAGCTCACAGAAGTTGGCGCCGTCCTTGTCCTTGGGCACCTCGGCGAAGGGCTCCTTGCACTCCTTCGCCACACCCAGGTCGAAGTGACGGCAGTTGCGGCACGAACGGATGTCCTCGCCGCAGTGGGGGCACTCGTCACGCCGGCCCACCTGGTTCGCGATGATGTCCAGTGGGTGTCCACAGTGCGCGCAGCCGGGCATGGCCTCTCCATGAAACGGGGACGCCATTGTGCCAGCGGGCCGCGCCTGACGGCGAGCGCTCAGCGCTGCGGACTGGGCATCAACGCCTGGACGGGCTCCGGGGAGGCGGACTCCCGGGCGGTGCCTTCGTGTGCCCCGCCGCCCGTGGCGTCGAGCAACTGGTCGTTCAGCCGCTTGAGGAGGAACAGGAGGTACGCGGAGACGGTGGCCAGCGCGGCGAGCAGCACGCCCAGCAGCATCCCGCGCTGCCAGACGTGTGCCTTCTCCAGGATGGCCCGGCGCTCCGCGAACGTCTTCAACTGAGCGTCCGCCGCGGCGCCGTCGAACCGGGCCGCGTAGTCCTCCGCCTGGGCGGTGCCACGCTCCATCAGCCACTGGCCCTGCACCTGGAGGGCGTCCGCGCGGGTGTAGCAGTAGGCGGCGCCCCCAGCCGACAGCAGGGAGATGCACAGCGCCGTCATCACGCTCCGGGTCGTGCCCATCCTACGTCCTCCGGACTGGCCGTTGCACGGGGAGTGACACCCGCGACTGCTCCGGCTTCCCGAAGACAGTAGCGGATGCTAGGGAGCCCCTCTGACATGGGCAAGCCCTACCGTCCTAAAGACCACTATTTCCAGAAGGCCAAGCAAGAGGGCCTGCGGGCACGTTCGGCCTTCAAGGTCGATGAACTCATCAAGCGCTTCCCCATGGTGAAGAAGGGGCACGTCGTGCTCGACCTGGGGGCTGCGCCGGGAGGTTTCCTCCAGATATTGGCGGACGCCGTGGGGCCGAAGGGCCGCGTCATCGGCGTGGACATCGTCGCCATCCGTCCCTTCAGCCAGCCCTTCGTGCAGACGGCGGTGCTGGACGTGCTCGCGGACGACTTCGACGCGAAGCTGACCGAGCTCCACGCCGGCCCCTTCGACGCCGTCATCTCCGACATGGCCCCCAAGACGAGCGGCATCAAGGCCACCGACGAGGCGCGCAGCCTGCGACTGGCGGGCAAGGCGCTGGAGTTGGCCGCGGCGCGGGGCCGGCCCGGGTCGTCCTTCGTGGCCAAGGTCTTCATGGGCCGGGACTTCGAGGACTTCCGCAACCAGATCCGCGCCCTCTTCGAAGAGGTGAAGGTGGTCCGGCCGGAAGCCACCCGCGGCGCCAGCATGGAGGTCTACCTGGTGGGTCTTCGCCGCCGTGCGCCAGAGGCCCCGGAGGCGAACTGACGTTCATTGTGGAACGTTCGGGTGTCCGGCTGTGTCTAGAGTGCCGACATGCATCGGACCCCCTGGACCCGCGCACCCTTTGTTCGCTTCTGGCTGTTCACCCTGCTGCTGCTGACCTCGCCCGTGCTGGGGCAGGGCAAGGCGCCGCCTTCGTGGAAGGCCATCGAGGGGATGGTCGAAGAGCAGAAGCTGGAGGCCGCCGCCCAGGGCGCCGAGGCCCGGCTGGCGCAGGCGAAGTCCAAGGGCGACGAGGCCGAGTGGACGCGCGCGCTGGTGCGCACGGTGCAACTGCGCACCGACTTGCATGGCTACGAGACGGCGGTGCGCTTCCTGCGCGAGCAGCCCTGGCCCAAGGGCACGTTGCCTCGCGCGACGCTGAACCTCTTCTATGCGAATGCGCTCGTCGCCTATGCGCAGGTCTACGGCTGGGAGGTGCGCCAGCGCGAGTCCGTGGCGTCCTCCGGGCCGGTGGACCTCAAGGCGTGGACCTACGAGGAGATTCTGACCGAGGCCCAGCGGGCCTACGAGGAGGTGTGGAAGCAGCGGCAGCAACTCGGCGGTGAGCCCCTGAAGGCGTTGTCCGAGTACGTGAAGCCCAACACCTACCCGGAGGGGCTGCGCTCCACGCTGCGGGATGCCGTGTCGTACCTGCGCGTGTCGCTGCTGGCGGACAGCTCGCACTGGCGGCCCGAGCAGGCCCATGAGGTGTACCGGCTGGACCTGGGCGCGCTCCTGGAGGGGACGCCCAAGGTGGCGCTGACGGACCCCGGCGTCCATCCGCTGGTGAAGGTGGCGGCGGTGCTCGGGGACCTGGAGGCGTGGCACCAGTCCGCGGGGCGGCGCGAGTCGGCGCTGGAGGCCCGGTTGCAGCGCTACACGGTGCTGCACCAGCACTTCACGGACACGGCCGACCGGACCCGCATCCGGCAACACCTGGCCGCCTTGCTGCCCGCGTTCCGCGACGTGCCCTGGTCGACCATGGGGCAGGCCCAGCTCGTGGAGATGGAGCGAGTGGCGGACCACGCCGTGCGTGCCCACTCGCTGGCGAAGGCGTGCGCGGCCACCTACCCCCAGTCCACGGGGGCGCAGCGCTGCCGCGTGCTCATGGCCGCCATCGAGGCGCCCGAGTTCAGCATGGGCTCGCTGGCGTCGGACGGGCCGGGCCGCCGCTCCGTCGAGGTCACCCACCGCAACGTGTCCATGCTGCACTTCCGTGCGTACTCCGTGGACCTGGAGAAGCGGCTGGCCCAGGTGGATGACTACAACCTCATGCCGGACAGCGCGCCGTTGAAGGCTCTGGTGAAGGGCCAGCGTCCGGTGGCCACCTGGAGCGTGCCGCTGCCGAAGACGGAGGACTTCCGGGAGCACCGCACCTTCGTCACGCCGCCGCTCACGGCCCGGGGGACGTACGTCATCATGGCCTCCGCCCACGAGGACTTCCGCGCGACGAACAACCGCATCGTCGCGGTGTACCTGACGGTGACGCCCTGGGTCATCGTCACGCGGCCCTCGAACGGGGACCGACTGGAGGTGCGGCTGGTGGACGGCGACACCGGCGAGCCCGTGCCGAAGGTTCCCCTGCGTCTCATCCGCGTCGACTACAAGCAGGGCTTCAAGGAGGCGGCGCGCATCCTCTCGGACGCGGACGGCGCGGCCACCTTCGACTCGGTCCCGGGCGATGGCTACCGCAGCTACGTCCTGGTGGCCGGCGTCGGACGGAACGCGCTGCTGCACCCGGGCCAGGTGCCGTTCTACGAGCGCTATCAGCCCGGGGAGGTCCAATCGGCGCTCGTCTTCACCGATCGCGCGGTGTACCGGCCCCAGCAGAAGGTGCTGTGGAAGGCGGTGGCCTTCAGCGGCCGGGGCGAGCAGGCGCGCTACCAGACGCTGGCGGACCGCCCGCTCCAGGTGACGCTGTTCGACCCGAACCACCAGGTGGTGGAGTCCCGGGAGGTCCGCACCAACGACTTCGGCTCCGCCGCGGGCGAGTTCACGATTCCCACCGGCCGGATGCTGGGGGCGTGGTCCGTGATTGTGAGCGCGGGGGGCCGCGCGACGATTCGCGTGGAGGAGTACAAGCGGCCCACCTTCGAGGTGACGCTGAAGGACGCGAAGGCGCAGCTGCGCCTCAACCGGCCCGCGACGTTCCAGGGCGAGGCCCGCTACTACTTCGGCATGCCGGTGACGTCCGGCTCCGTGCGGTGGCGTGCGTACCGCGAGCCGGTGCTTCCCTGGTGGTGGTGGGGCCCGCCGTCCGGGCCCTCGCAGCGGCAGGTGGTGGCGACGGGCACGTCGCCGCTGGGCGCGGACGGAGGCTTCACCATCGGCTTCACCCCCGAGGCGGATGAGCGGTCCGCGGCCACCCCGGGGCTGACGTGGAACTACCGCATCGAGGCGGACGCGACGGACGAAGGCGGTGAGACGCGCTCGGCCAGCCGGGCCTTCCGGCTGGGCTTCGTCGCCGTGGAGGCGCGCGTGGACCTGGACACGGGGTTCCTTCGCGAGGGCGCCGCGGCCGAGGTTCGGCTGACGCGCTCCACGCTGGATGGCGCACCGCAGCCGGGGCCGGGCAAGTGGCGGCTGGTGGCGCTGAATCAGCCCGCGCAGCCCCTGCTGCCCGCGGACGAGCCCGCCGGCCTGCCGGAGTACAAGGACCCCGAGGCGGTATTCACGCCCACGCCTGGAGACAATCTGCGTCCTCGGTGGTTCGGCGCGTATTCGCCGGAGTCCACCATTCGCGGCTGGACGGATGGGGCCGAACAGGCAACCGGTTCGGTGCAGCACGACGCCGAGGGCCTGGCCGTGCTGAAGCTGCCATCGCTCAAGGCGGGCGCGTACCGGCTCCACTACGAGACGACGGACGCCTTCGGTCAGAAGTACACCGTGGGGCGCGAGCTGGTGGTGGCCGGGAAGACGACGCCCCTCGCGGTGCCCGCGATGCTGGTGGCTGAGCGGGAGACGGCGCGGGTGGGGGAGGTGGCGCGGTTGATGGCCGTCTCGGGGTTCAAGGGACAGCCGCTGCTGCTCGACATCTACCAGGGCGAGCGGCTCATCTCCCGGCGCAAGCTCACCGCGGGCCAGTCTTCCGGAGTCGTAGAGGTGCCGGTGACGGCGGAGCTGCGCGGCGGCTTCACCGTGGCGCTGTCCACGGTGCGTGACTACCAGTTCCTGTTCTTCTCGAAGTCCATCTTCGTGCCCTGGGACGACAAGGAGCTGCAGCTGGAGTTCGCCACCTTCCGCGACACCCTGCGCCCGGGCGCGAAGGAGACCTGGCGCGTGACGGTGAAGGGGCCGAAGGGCGCGAAGGTGGAGGCGGGCACCGCCGAGCTGCTCGCGTACATGTATGACCAGTCACTGGACCTGTTCGCGAAGCAGACGCCGCCCAGCGTGGCGTCGCTGTATCCCCAGCGGCACGCCCACGTGGACATGCTGCCGTCGGCGAGCATGGGTGACACCCGGTGGGTGGTGAACGCGCGATATGGCGACGTGCCGGGCTGGACACCGCCTGCGCCTGACGCCTTGCTCTTCGGGAATGGCTTCGAGGTGGGCGGCCCGGGTCGGCGGCGGATGCGGCAGATGGTTCGCGGTGGAATGGGCGGCGTGCGGGAGGGCGCCGCGCCAAGGGCCGCCATGCCCACGGCATCGGCTCCGGGTGCGCCGCCGCCCCCGCCGCCCGCCGAGGCGCCTGCCCGGGCCGAGGCGAAGATGCAGGCGGACAAGGAAGAACGCTTTGGCAGCGGAGGCGCGACTCCGGACGCGCCGCAGCCGCTGCGCTCCAACTTCGCGGAGACCGCGTTCTGGGCGCCCCAGGTGCTCACCGGGGCGGATGGCTCGGCGACGCTGGAGTTCACCGTGCCGGATTCGGTGACGGCGTGGAGCGTCTGGGTGCACGCCGTCACGCGTGACTTGAAGGGTGGCTCGCTCCAGCGCACCTCGCGGAGCGTCAAGGAGCTGATGGTGCGCCCCTATGTGCCGCGCTTCCTGCGCGAGGGCGACCGCGCGGTGTTGGAGGTGATGGTGAACAACGCGGCGTCGCGCCCGATGCAGGGCACGCTCACGTTGGACATCCAGGACCTGGAGCTGCAGAAGAGCGTGCTGTCGGACTTCGGCGTCCAGAAGGCGTCGCAGTCCTTCCGCGTGGAGGCAGGGAAGGGGACGCGCCTGCGCTTCCCGCTCACCACGCCCACGCGGGTGGGGCCCGTTGCCTTCCGGGTGGTGGCGCGCTCGGAGAACCACAGTGATGGTGAGCTGCGCCCGCTGCCGGTGTTGCCGGGCCGGATGCACCTGGCGCAGTCGCGCTTCGTGACGCTGAAGGGCAAGGACTCCAAGACGATGCAGTTCGAGGACCTGCGCGCGGGCGGCGACCCGACGCGGGTGAACGAGCAGCTGGTCGTCACGGTGGACACGCAGCTGTTCTATTCGGCGCTCCAGGCGCTGCCGTACCTGGTGGACTACCCCTACGAGTGCACGGAGCAGACGCTCAACCGCTTCGTGTCGACGGGCATCCTGTCCAGCCTGTACGGGCAGTACCCGTCGGTGGCGCGGATGGCCAAACAGCTGAGCGAGCGCCCCACCCAGTTGGAGACGTGGGACGCGGTGGACCCCAACCGGAAGATGGCGCTGGAGGAGACGCCCTGGCTGGAGATGGCGAAGGGCGGCGCCGGGCCGGAGGCCGGTCTGGTGAAGGTGTTGGACCCGAAGGTCGCCGCCGCCGAGCGCACGTCCGCGCTGGCGAAGCTCCGCAAGGCGCAGACGTCCAGCGGCGGCTTCCCCTGGTGGGCCGGGGGGCCTCCGTCGCCGTACATGACGCTCTACATCGTGCATGGCCTCTCCCGCGCGATGGAGTTCGGCGTGGAAGTCCCGCCGGAAATCACCCGGGGCGCCTGGGGCTACCTGGCGCGGCACTTCCGCGAGGAGTACGCGACGAAGCTGATGAAGGAGGAGCGCGGCTGGGAGTTCCTCACGTTCCTCAACTACACGGCGTCCGCGTATCCGAACGCGAGCTACACCGGTGATGCCCTCACCGAGGCGGAGCGGGCGCGGATGCTCGCGTTCAGCTACAAGCACTGGAAGAAGCACTCGCCCTACCTCAAGGGCTACCTGGCGCTGACGCTGAAGCGCGCGGGGCGCGGCGCGGACGCCAACCGCGTCTGGGAGAGCGTCATGGACTCGGCGAAGACGAGTCCCGAGCTGGGCACCTACTGGGCGCAGGAGGACCGCAGCTGGCTCTGGTACAACGACACCACGGAGACGCACGCCTTCGCGCTGCGCACGCTGACGGAGCTCAATCCGAAGGACGCGCGCCGCGAGGGCCTGGTCCAGTGGCTGCTGCTGAACAAGAAGCTCAACCACTGGAAGTCCACTCGCGCCACGGCGGAGTCGGTGTACGCGCTGGTGAAGTACCTCCAGGCGGAAGGCGCGCTGGGCGTGCGCGAGGACGCACAGGTGACGGTGGGCCCGCGCGTGGTGCGCATGTCCTTCGCGCCGGACGAGTACACGGGCAAGAAGAACCAGGTCGTCGTGCCCGGGCCGGAGTTGAACCCGGCGACGATGAGCTCGGTGGTGGTGGAGAAGACGACGCCGGGCTTCGCCTTCGCATCCGCGACGTGGCACTTCTCCACGGAGAAGCTGCCGGACAGCGACCGCGGGGACTTCTTCCAGGTGTCGCGGCGCTACTTCCTGCGTGAGCGGCAGGGGAAGGACGCCAGGCTCGTGCCGCTGGCCGAGGGCGCCGTGGTGCTCCCCGGAGACGAAGTGGAGGTGCAGCTCTCCCTGCGCGCGAAGCACGCGGCGGAGTACGTGCACCTGAGAGATCCGCGCGCCGCGGGCCTGGAGCCGGAGAACGTGCAGTCCCGTCACCGCTGGGACTTGGGCATCGTCTGGTACGAGGAGACGCGGGACTCCGGCACCAACTTCTTCTTCGAGCAGCTGCCCGCGGGTGAGTACACCTTCAAGTACCGGCTGCGCGCCAACATGGCCGGCCAGTTCAAGGTGGGCCCCGCCACGGTGCAGTCCATGTACGCGCCGGAGTTCACCGCGTACTCGGCCGGGGCGGTGCTCACGGTGGGCGCGGCGAAGTAGCGCGGTCCACCCCGGGGAGTGGGCCCTTCAGCCCGGGCTCATTCCCCGCAGGTGGCCTTGTCGTCCGTGGGATGCAGGGTGGCGATGCCGTAGGTGCCATTGCGCGTGCCGCACCAGATGCGCCAGTTCGTCCCGCCCAGGTCCGGCGCCGAGTACACGCCGCCTTCCTTCTTGGCCCCGCCCCGCGCGCAGCACCGGGCGAAGGCGCGCGTGCCAATGGACACCAGGCCCACCGCGTCCGGCGCGCGTGAGAAGCCGCCGACGCGCTTCTCACCGCAGGACCAGGGCGCCACGCCCTTGAAGCGGATGAGGTAGGCGTCACCCTTCAAGGCCCCGGCGCCGCGCACCGGGCCCTGGTAGCAGAGGCGGCCCTCCGCCTCGAGCTGGGCATAACGCGGCAGGAAGTGCAGGCCGCCAATGGGGCCTCGCTGCCAGTCGTCGCCGCAGAAGACGTGCGTGAAGGCGTTGCGAGGCCCGGTGCTGACCCAGAGGCCCGTGAGCCAGTCGATGTTGGCCTGCCGGGCGCCGGGCCGGCCCGCCACGGAGAGGGCTCGCTGGAGGCGCGGGTCGTCGTAGTGGCGCGAGAGGAAGCGCCGCACGTCGCCTTCACTCACGCTGACGTCGGGGCGCGCGGGGCACAAGTCCAACACCTCGCGGTCCATGGCGGACAAGGGCGGCGGCTTCGCGAACAGGGGCGCGCTGTCACACGTCGTCGCGCAGCCGGTGGCCGGCTTCCAGCTCGCGGAGCCGGCCAGCTCCTCGTCACCGTCGTTGTCAGCGTCACGCGCGGCCACGCGGCCCGCGGGGCCCCGCATCGTCACCTGCCGCGCCGAGTGGGCCCGGTCCGCGGCCACCAGGGCCGCCGCGGTCGGAGCGGCCGGCGCGGTGGACTCTGGCGCGCCTTCACACAGCACCCAGCCTTCGGCGGACGCGCCGCTCAGCTTGCACCAGGCGCGGTTGGGGCCGCCCTTCTTCAGCAGGGGGTAGGGCCTCCCGGCCTCCACCGTGAAGACGACCTTGCGGGACTCGGGCTGCTCGAGTGCGTCCACCGTGACGTCGGACACGAAGACGCCGCGGCCCGCGAGGGCGGGCAGCGAGGCACCCAGCAACAGGGCGAGACAGGGGAGGGAAAGACGCATGGCGCACGGGAGTCTACAGCAGTCCCCGCCGTGCCCCTCAGAGGAGGGGCAGGGGGGCATGTCCTGCGCCTGCGACGGCTGTCACCGGCCGGAGATTCAACCGAGCTTCACGCGGGCTGCCTTCAGCTTGCCCACCTGCACCGTGTACTCGCCGGCGCCCAGCTCCGCCTTGACGTCCTGCACCTTCTCGCCGTTGACGCGCACGCCGCCCTGCGCCATCAGCTTGCGCGCCTCGGTGGCGGACGCGACCAGCTTCGACTCCGGCAGGAGCTTCGTCACCGGCAGCTTCTCCGCGCCGCCCAGGGACACCTCCACCAGGGGCAGCTCGTCCGTGGACAGCTCCTTCTTCGCGAAGCGCTTCTCGAAGTCCTCGGCGGCCTTCTTCCCGGCCGCCTCGCCCTGGAAGCGCGCCGTCATCTCCTGCGCGAAGCCGACCTTCACCGCCTTGGGGTGCAGCGCGCCGGACTCCACCTGGGCGCGCATCTCCGCCAGCTCCGCCCGCGTCTTCGCGGAGAGCAGCTCGTAGTACCGCCACATCAGGTCGTCGGTGATGCTCATCAACTTGCCGAAGATGGTGTCCGCCGGCTCGTCGATGCCCACGTAGTTGTCCAGGCTCTTGGACATCTTGTCGCCGACAATCTTCCCGTCGACCGCCTTCGCGTTGAGGCCCTCCAGGATGGGGCCCGTCATGATGACCTGGGGCGCCATGCCCTCTTCCTTCATCAACTGGCGGCCCACCAGCAGGTTGAAGAGCTGGTCCGTCGCGCCCAGCTCCACGTCCGCCTTGAGCACCACCGAGTCGTAGCCCTGCAGGAGCGGGTAGAGGAACTCGTGGATGGAGATGGAGACCTCGCTGCGGAAGCGCTTCTTGAAGTCGTCGCGCTCCAGCATGCGCTGCACGGAGTAGCGCGAGGCCAGGCGGATCATCCCTTCGGTCCCCAGCGAGTCCAGCCAGCTGGAGTTGAAGCGCACCTGCGTCTTGGACTCGTCCAGCACCTTGAAGACCTGCTTCTTGTAGGTCTCCGCGTTGGCCTTCACCTCGTCGCGCGTGAGCGCCGGGCGCGTGGCGTTGCGGCCCGTCGGGTCGCCAATCAACCCGGTGAAGTCACCGATGAGGAACACCACCGTGTGGCCGAACTCCTGGAAGCGCCGCATGCGCGTGAGCAGCAGCGAGTGGCCCAGGTGCAGGTCCGGCCGGCTCGGGTCGAAGCCCGCCTTGATGACCAGCGGCTTGCCCGTGTCATACGAGTACTGAAGCTTCTTCTTCAGGTCCTCGGGCACGTGGAGGTCCACCGTGCCACGGGTCACTTCTTCGAACTGCTCCTCGGGGGTCGCCTTGCGCAGCGCGTCCGGATTCATGGCGCCGCAAGCTACCCGAAGTGCGCCAGCCGTGGACGCACTTCCTCCACCGGGTTTCAGGTGCCTGGCAGGTGCTCACGCACGCGGTGGATGCTCCGGCCCCGTCCGGTGGCGTCGTCGATGTCCACCACCACGCCTTGCAGGTAGACGAGCCGCTCCGCCACCTCATAGGGCGCCGGTTTGCCCAGGAAGCGCGCCAGCGAGGACTCCTTCTTCATGCCGATGACGGAGTCCAGCGGCCCGCACATGCCGACATCCGTGATGAAGGCCGTGCCACCAGGGAGGATGCGCTCATCCGCCGTCTGCACGTGCGTGTGCGTCCCCACCACCACGGACACCCGCCCATCCAGGTGGACGCCCATGGCGTTCTTCTCACTGGACGCCTCGCAGTGCATGTCCACCAGGATGCAGGGCGTCTGCTGGCGCAGCTCCTCCACCAGCCCTTCCACCACCTCGAAGGGGCTGGCCTCGGTGCGCATGAAGACGCGCCCCTCCAGGTTGATGACGCCCAGCGCACGCCCATCCGGCAGCTTCACCAGGCCGTGGCCCTTGCCTGGCGTGCCCTTGGGGTAGTTGGCCGGACGCAGGAGCAGGTCCGGATGCTCCTTCACCCAGGGGAGGATGGCCTTCTTGGAGTAGAAATGATTACCGCTCGTCAGCAGCTGGACGCCGCTGTCGAGCAGGTAGTGGGCCGTCTCTGAAGTGATGCCCGAGCCCTGGTCGCTGTTCTCCGCGTTGGCGACCACCACGTCCACGCCGTGCTGCGCGCGGACCCTCGGAAGGAGCGTGCGGACCGCCTGGAGACCCGGGCGGCCCACCACGTCCCCCATGAAGAGGACTTTCACGTATCGAGGAAGTCCCAGTCGCGGTACAGGCCGCGCAGGGACTCAGACTCCGTTACGACCAGGTCCATGTCGACGTCATCCCCGGTCGTGGGCAGCACGGGGACGACCTGGTCATTGAAGGCCAGGCCCACCCGACGACTGCGCTGACTGGCCGCGCGGAGGGTGGCGTCGTAGTAACCGCCCCCGCGCCCCAGCCGCTTGCCTTCCCGGGTGAAGCCCAGGCCCGGCACCACGAAGAGGTCAATCTGGTCCACCGCGATGAGGTCCGCGGAGTTGGTGGGCTCACGCACCCCCAAACGTCCCGGTTCCAGCTCGCTTTCCGACTTGATGGCACGGAACGAAAGAATCCGCCCGTGAACATGTGAGAGCGGGTAGCAGACAATCTTGCCGTCCTGCAACGCCGCAATCAGGATATCCCGGGTTGGCACTTCCCCCCGAATGGGGGCGTACAACGCCACCGTGCGCGCCTTCTGATAATACGGTGCCGCCAGAAACCGAGACTGAACCTTGAGCCCCCGCGTATCGATGAGGTCCGGCGTCATCGCCTTCCGGCGCGCCGTGAGCTCCTCTCGCAGGGTCTGCTTCCTCGCCGCCGCCTCTTCCACCACCGTCTCGCTCACCGACGCCGCTCCAAAGAAAAAGTCCCCCGCAGCATGGCCGTGTGCCCGGCGTCCATTGAACCCTCAAAAGCCAGGTGGGGACCGAAGTCATGCCTCCGCAGGCTTCCCTCATCCCCCGTGAGGAGGGAGGGCTTGCACATGGAGACCGAAACGGACCCCGGAATGGACGTATCGGTTCGAATTTCTGCCGAGCATCACGCGCCCCGCAGGGGACAGCCCTTGAACAAAGCTACAGTGCTTCCAAATCCTCGAATCTATTGGGAATTCCCGCCAGAGTCTTTGGAAATGATAAGGACGGGGGGCGGCGGGGTCAAGGCATCCTCGCGCGTTTACAAGGCAGGCGCGGGACCTCTATGATGGAAAGAGCCCGAATCCACCCACATATGCCGCCCTCGCTATTGAACAAGGGTCTTGCGACGGTTCTTTCCGTTGCCTCCGGCCTCGCGTGGGCGGGACCGCCCACGGTGTCGAGCTCCTATCAAGGTGACTCCTATGGCGTGGTGTCCATGCGCATGCAGGGAGACCAGCTGGTGGGGGTCGCGACTGGCGGACCCTGCGGATTCGAACCCGATACGGAGGTGCTCTCTGGCGAGTTCCAGGACAACGTCCTGGTGGGCCAGGTGTTGCTCTGTCAGCTGGGGCCCCACTGTGAGCCGCGGGTGAATCAGCCCGCGCTGGTCGTGTTCAACCCGGACGATGGGGTGATGACGGCCCTGTTCCGGTTGAAGGACGGTTGCCGCTCGCCGGTGTTGAAGAACGACTCCCTCCTGCTCCTGCGGCCGTTGTCCCGGGACGCGGAGGCGGTGGCGCCGGGGCGCGCGGCTTCAGCGACCACGGCCGTGGCCGCCTCGTCCACGGCGGACGGCGCGAACTCGTCCGCGGCGCAGGTGGCCGCGGGACTGGGCCGGCAGGGCGAGGTGTCACCCTTGGAGGAGGGGCAGCGCCAACTGGCTGCGGGCAACGCGGGCGTGGCGCAGCGCCACTTCGAGCTGGCCCTGTCGAAGGACCCCCGCAGCGCCGCCGCGGTGGTGGGCCTGGGGGCCAGCCAGTTGATGCTCAATGACGTGAGCCGCGCGGTGAAGACGCTGGAGGCGGGCAGGGCGTTGGGGCGCGCGGACGTCCACCTGTGGCTGGCCTATGCGTATCAGCGCGAAGGCAACCGCAACCGCTCGCGCGAGTCGCTGCGCAAGGCCTTCGAGCAGGGCTGGATGCCCGCGGGCCGCGCGGCGGAAGCGGTGGCGGAGCAGGCGCTGCGCGAGGACATCAAGGACATCGAAACGCTCATGCAACAGCAGCGGACCCGGAAGCGGGTTCCCGTCCGCCCGTCGGCGGGGGTTGGAAACACCACGCCGTGAGCCAGCCGACTTCCCCGCAGAAGACCACGCGGGTCTTCGGCAACTACGAAGTCCTCTCCGTGCTGGGCAAGGGCGGGATGGCGGAGGTGTACCGGGCCCGGGTGTTGTCCGGCCCGCGCGAGGGCTGGACGGTGGCGCTCAAGCGCCTGTTGCCCGCGCTGACGCGGGATCCGGAGTCCGTGTCGCTGTTCGCCCGCGAGGCGCAGCTGTCCAAGCAGCTCCACCACCCCAACATCGTCACGGTGCTGGATGCCGGCGCGCTGGAGGGAATCTACTTCATCGTGATGGAGCTGGTGGACGGCCGCGACCTGGGGCAGATCCTCCGGCGCTGCAAGGTGCGCGGGATTCCACTGCCGCTCGACTTCGCGGTGTACCTGGGCAAGGTGCTGCTGGAGGCGCTCGCGTACGCGCACTCCGCCACGGGGCCCCAGGGCGAGCGGCTGGGCATCGTCCACTGCGACGTGTCGCCGTCCAACCTCTTCATCTCCCGCGTGGGCGAAATCAAGCTGGGCGACTTCGGCGTGTCGCGCGTGCTGGTGGACGGCAAGCTCCAGGGCGGCGAAGTGCTGGGCAAGCCCTACTACCTGTCCCCCGAATCGCTGCTCGGCGAGGTGAACCCGGAGGCGGACCTGTGGGCCGCCACGGTGGTGCTCTACGAGCTGCTGACGCTGGAGCGCCCCTTCACCGGCACGACGCCGGACGCCGTGTTCAACGCCATTCGCGCCCGGCAGTACCGTCCCCTGCGGGAGCTGCGGCCCGACATCCCGGAGGCGCTGGAGGCCGTGGTGGCCCGGGCCTTCGCGGAGCGTCCCGAGGACCGCTTCCCGACAGCGGAGGAGTTCGCCCAGGCGCTGACGCCCCACTACGACGAACGCGTGGGAACGCCGCTGGCCATCGCCGCCGTGGTGCGTGGTCTCTTCGGCGCCAGTGACGAGGTGCCCGCCGCGCCGTCGCCCAGCGGGACGCCGCCGACGCCGGGCTCGCGCGCGGGGTAGGGGAACGGGCACCCTGTTGTCCGCTCCACCGTTCCTGCCCACCTCCCAGGACGATGACGACCTTTCCTTCCGCCGCGCGCGGTGTCGCGTGGGGGGAGGAATCCAGATGGCCAACGAGCCCAAGCAGCAGAAGCCGGAGCAGTCCGCACCCGAGCCCGAGGAGCGCAAGCGTCCGCGGACCTCCAAGGCGGACGAAGCCCGAGAAGATGGGATGCCCGGTTACGGGCAGCCCGATGAGGACGTTCGCGAGCAGTCGCTTCCGGAGCAGTCCTGGTAGCGACGCAGGGCATGAAGCGCGGGTTTCACCTCGCGCGTGTCCAACAGCGTGCATCTGGCGCGTGACCAGGCCCTGGAGTCCGATGCAGAGGCTTGGCCCCGCGCATCCGGGTTGTTAGTTCTCGAAAACGGAGCTCGCTGAAAGTGTTCCTGCGCGCGCTTCTTCTGGCGGTCGAGCGTCGCGCGCGTTCCCTCACCCGCCAATACAAGTGATGGATCCTGAATGGATCGCCGGACGTGGTCGCTCTTCGAGACGGGCATCCCGAGTTTCGACACGCTGCTGGGCGGAGGCATCCCCAGGCGACAATCCATCATCGTGGCTGGAGACCCGGGCAGCGGGAAGACGGTGCTGTGCAGCCAGATGGCCTTCCTCGCCGCGGCGCGAGGCCTGCCCGTCGTGCTGGTCACCGTCACGTCCGAACCCCACGACAAGCTCGTGGGCGAGCTGAGCAGCTTCAGCTTCTTCAAGGAGGAGCTGCTGGACGAAAAGCTCTTCGTGATGAGCGCCTACTCATCGCTCAAGCAGGGCGCGAAGGAGACGCGGGACCTCATCATCCAGACGGTGCGCAAGCGGGGCGCGAAGCTGCTCTTCATCGATGGCCTTCGCGCCATTCGGGACCTCTGGCAGGACGAGGCGCGCCTGCGCGAGTTCCTCTATGAGCTGGGCATTGGCCTGGCCGCGGCGGATTGCGTCGGCCTCTTCACCACCGAGTACCCCCTGGAGAAGCTGCTGACGCTGCCCGAAGCCACCACAGTGGACGGCATCGTCTCCCTGGCGGTGGTGAAGCACGGCGCCCGCCGCATGCGCCGCGTGGAGGTCGTGAAGCTGCGCGGCCGGCCACACCTGTCGGGGGAGCACCTGATGCGCATCGACGGGGACGGGGTGTCCTTCATCCCGCGTCTGGAGTCGCTGGAGCCCACGGAGGGGGACGTGGAGCCGCCCGAGGAGCGCGTCAGCTTCGGGCTGCCGGAGCTGGACGTCTTGATGGAGGGCGGCCTGCCCCGCACGAGCGCCACGCTGCTCGCGGGCAGCATGGGCATTGGCAAGACGCTGCTGGCCGCGCACTTCGCGGTGGAGGGGGCGCGCCGGGACGAGCACTCCCTCTTCGTCTCGTTCCATGACTCCACGGCGTCGCTCGCCGCTCGGGCGCGGCGCATCCAACTGGACGTGGCGCGCTTCGTGAAAAGCGGGCTCATCACCTACCTGTACATCCCGCCGACGGAGCTGGAGGCGGACCTGGTGATGGACCGCATCTTCCAGGAGGTGGAGCGGCGGAACGTGAAGCGGCTCGTCATCGATGGCCTCACGACGCTCGAGCAGTCCATCACCGAGCGGGAGCGCAGGCCACTCTTCCTGGGGGCGCTCGCGGGGAAGCTGCGCCGGGCGGGGGTGACGACGCTGTACACCCGGGAGGTCTCCAAGGTGGCTGGCACGGAGCTCGACTTCAGCGATGCGCCCGTCTCCATCCTCGGGGAGAACCTGCTCCTCTTGCGCTACGTGGAGCTGCGCGGGCGCATCCACCGCATCCTGTCGGTGCTCAAGATGCGCGACAGCAAGTACGACAATGACTTGCGCGAGTTCCAGATCACCGACTCGGGGATGAAGGTGCTGGCGACGATGCGCTCCGCGGAGGGGCTGCTGACGGGGCAGGCCCGGCCCATTGGGACGAGCATCGGAGCCTCGGAATGAGCGGCGTCCTCATCGCGGAGGATGAGGAAGCGCTGCTCGAGGTCTTCGCCGAGGTCGTGGAGGCGCTCGGCTACCGCGCCATCCGGGCCCACAATGGCGAAGACGCGCTCATGCTTGCGCGCACGGAGCCGCCAGACCTGGTGGTCAGCGACCACATGATGCCCCGCCGCACGGGGATGGAGCTGCTGCGCGCCATGCGGGCGGAGCCGAGTCTCGCATCGGTTCCCTTCGTGCTGCTGAGCGCCGCGCGGCCCGCGGGAAGGGAGGAGGCGGACGTCTTTCTCGCCAAGCCCGTGGACCTGAGCGCTTTCGAAGAGGCCATCACCGGTGCGCTTCGCTCGAGGCCGCCCGTGGCCGTGCCCACCCTCCCCGCGCCGAAAGCCCCCACGGACACGCGCAGGGGGCCCTTCCTGGCCCGTGAGGAGGTGCTCAACTGGGTGGCCCATGAGCTGAAGACGCCGCTCTCCTCGGCCCGCCTCAACGCCCAGGTCCTGCAGCGCAAGGTGGAGAAGCGGGGCGAGGAGGACGAGGTCCGTTCGGCGGAAGCCGTACTGCGGCAACTGGATCGGATGAACCACCTCATCTCCTCCATCCTGGACGCCTCGCGCCTGTCCGAAGGCAAGGTGGAGCTGCGGCCCAGGCAGGGCGACATAGCCGTCTTCCTCCGGGAGCTCATCCAGGAGTGGCGCGACCTGGAACCGCAGGTGGACTTCGTGCTGCGGGGAGTGGAGGCGCCCGTGTTCATTCCCTTCGACGGGGAGCGGGTGCGGCAGGTGCTCAACAACCTGCTCTCCAACGCGGTGAAGTACGGGGGCGAGGCACGGCGGGTCGAACTGGGCCTCTCCCTGCACCCCGGGCTGGCGGACATCCACGTCCGGGATTGGGGCATCGGCATCTCCGCGGGGGCGCTTACCTCCGTCTTCGAGCGCTTCCAGCGGGCGGACGGCGAGCCCGCCCAGGGGCATGGCCTGGGGCTCTACATCGCCTCGTCGCTGGCGAAGTTGCACGGCGGCTCGTTGTCGGTGAAGTCCGTGCTGGGGGAGGGGGCGACCTTCCACCTTCGGCTGCCCCTGAGCCGGCGTTCCGTGTCCTAGCCGGCCAGCGCGCGAACGTGCGGCACGTGCCGCACGAGCGCGTCCACCACGCGCGCCACGTCCGCTTCCGTCGTGCCGGGGCCCATGCTGAAGCGAAGGCTGCCTCGGGCCTGCGCGGGCGACAGGCCCATGGCCCGCAGGACATGCGACGGCGTCAGCGTGCCGGACGCGCAGGCGGCGCCGGAAGACACGCAGATGCCCTCCAGATCGAGGGCGATGAGCAGCGACTCACCCTCCACGCCGTCGAAGCGCAGGTTGCTGGTGTTGGGCACGCGCGGGGCCGCGCCGCCGTTGATGTGCACGCCGGGCAGTCGCGCCGTCACTTCCCGTTCGAATGCATCGCGGAGCGTGGTCAGCCGCGCCGTGGTCTCAGACAGCTCCGCATCGGCCAACGTGAGCGCCAGCGCCAGCGCCTCCGCGTAGGGCACGTTCTGCGTCCCCCCGCGACGGCCGCCTTCCTGGTGGCCCGGCGTGAGCGCGCGGACGTCCACGCTCTTGCGGACCATCAGCACGCCCACGCCCGGAGGGCCGCCGAACTTGTGCGCGGACAGGGACAACAGGTCGGCGTCCACCTCGCGCAGGGACAGGGGCACCTTGCCCGCGGCCTGCACCGCGTCCGTGTGGAACAGCACGCCGCGCTGCCGGCACGCGAGCGCCACCTCCCGCGCGGGCTGGAGCACGCCCGTCTCGTTGTTGGCCCACATCAACGAGCACAAGGCCGCGTCTGGCGTCAGGGCCTCCAGCATGTCGGCTTCGCGCACGCGCCCGTCCGGACCGGGCGCCACCCGCACGACGTGGGCGCCTTCCCGCTCCAACTGCGCCACCGCGCCCAGCAGGGCGGGGTGCTCCACCGCGGATGTCACCACCCGCCGCCGCTCGGGCTGGGGCCGCAGGTGCCAGGCGCCCACGAGCGCCAGCGCGTCCGCCTCGCTGCCGGAGCCGGTGAAGCTGACTTCCTTCGGCTCGCAGCCCAGCACGCGGGCCACCTGCGCCCGCGCCGCGTCCAACCGGGCCCGGGCCGCGCGGCCCTCCTGGTGCACGCTGGACGCATTGCCATAACCGCTCGACGCGAAGGCGCGCGACAGCAGCGCCGCCACCTCCGCCCGCACCGGCGCGGCCGCGTTGTAGTCCCAGTACGTCACGAGTCCTGCGCGTACAGCAGCGACACCGGCCGCTGGTCGGCGACGCCGAACGCCTCCAGGAACTTGGCCACCAGCTCGCGCTTGAGCGCCTTGCGCTGCGCCAGCTTCCCGGACAGCGGCAGCCGCGCTCCGGCCATGCTGCCGTGGCCGCCGGACGAGCCGCCGTAGTCCTCGCAGATTTCGCGGATGAGGCGCCCCGCGTTCATCCGCCGGTCCTTGACGCGCAAGCTGAGGAAGAGCTGGTTGCGGTACGTCCCGAAGGCCAGCGACCACTTCATGCCTTCGAGGAACATCAGTCGCTCGGCCACCTCCGCCACCATGTCCGGGGAGTAGACCTCCTCCAGGTCGGTGATGATGGCCGTCCCGTACACCTTCGCCCGCTCGTAGGCCGTGTGGTAGAGCTGGAAGTAGCGCGCGGGCAGCTCGGGATGCTCAATCTGCGCCAGCAGCATCTTGTCCATGCGCGGGAACAGCCACAGGTAGCTGTCCACGTCCGTGGGCGTCGTCTCCCGGCCCAGGTCGCGCGTGTCCGCCTTGATGCCGTAGAACAGGCCGGTGGCCACCTCCGCGGAGGGCTCCAACCGGGCCGCGCGCAGGTACTCCACCAGCATGGTGGACGTGGCTCCGAAGTCGCCGCCCACGTCCGCGAAAGGGGCCTCCAGGCTCTCCTGGCGCAGCGGGTGGTGGTCCACCACCAGGTGCGCTTGCAGCCGCGCGGGCAGGGAGTGGTTGCCCACCTTGGGCTGCGTGTCCACCAGCCCGAAGAGGTCGTACTCGTCGAAGTCGATGGTCGACACGTGCGAGACGGGCAGGCGCAGCACCTTCACGAAGGCGATGTTCTCCGCCCGGCCGATGATGCCGCCGTAGCCGATGTGGGCCTTCAGGCCCGCCTTGCGCTCGAGCAGGTGCGCCAGGGCCACCGCCGCCGCCAGCGCGTCCGGGTCCGGATTGTCGTGGGTGAGGATGAGCGCCTTGTGGTGGCCCTGGGCCACTCGCAGGAGCCGCTCCAGCTTGTCACGGGCTGGCATATGGGCCAGCCGCGGTGGCGGGGGCTCCGTCAGCTCGCCTCCCGAGCTTCCGGTTCCGCGGCGGCTGTTGAGGGACTGTGTCACGGGCATGGGTATTCTTCTTACTTCCTCCCGTCCGGGGATTCGAGGATCCGGGGTCTGTTGCCAACACACCAATGGTGTCGACGGACCCCGCATCCTTCACGACGCGCGAGAGGAGCGTGAGCCTGCGCGCTCCCTCGCCGGGCCGCCGCGGGACGTGGACTAGCTGTTCAGGGCCTTGTACTTGCGCCCCAGGTCCCGGAAGTACTTCATGCCGTTGTCGAGCGAGTTCTCCATTGCGTCCATCAGCACCGTCCGGAAGCCCGCCGCGGGTCCCCGGAAGGACTCGTAGTAGCGCTGCCGGTCGATGGAGTGGATGACAGCGGGCATGTAGCCGTTGCGCAGCAGGATGAGGTTGCTGCACATGCGCCCCACCTTCCCGCTGTGCTCGGTGAAGGGGAAGATCTGCACGAACTTGTGCTGGACCGTGGCCGCCTGCTTGATGGGGTGGAACTCGCGGAACTCGGCGCTGGCCGTGTAGTCCACGAGCTTCTCCAGCTCCGGCTGGATCTTCGCCGGCTGGGAGATGTCGTGGAAGTACGTGCGGTGCAGCGGCATGTCCTTGCGCAGCCCGGACCTGTCGCGTTCCTTGGCCAGCTCCTTCTCCGTGCGCTCGCGGCGCTCCATGCGCGCGCGCTCCGTCTGGGCCTCTGGCGTGTTGCCCAGGAAGAGGTCGTGCATCCGCTTGATGGTGGTCAGTGTGATTTGCGCCTGCTTCTTGGCGCCCGCTGCCTCCTCACGGATGAAGTCACAGACGGCCTTGTGGTTCCGGATTTCGAGGACCACCGGAATCATGGAGGCTTCCGCGCTGGTTCGATGCGGGAACAGCGCGGCCATCAGTTCCTGATGGGTGTAGACGACTCCCTCTAGCGCGGCGTCGTGGTAGATCCACGACATCTCCATCTTGTCCAAGAACTCGCGCGCGTCCGGCTTGTCCTTGTAGATGTCGAGGTACCCACGCAGCGTTTCGTTCTTCTCGTCGATGTCCTGGTAGCGTTCCTTCACGGACTGCGGCTCCTTCTCGCTGCGGGTCCGCCGCGGGCGGTACTCGAAGCATGCGGCCGAGCGGTACAACGGCGCGTGGATTCTAGAAATTCCGCGCGGTTGTAACAACGAAATCATCACAGATTGACGAGGAACACCTCGCACGCCTGGTCGAGCAGGTCCTTTGAGAGCGCGGGAGGTATCTGCCGGTAGCGTGCCGCGTCCCGGATGAGGCTCACCAGGTCCCGAGGGTGGCACGAGCGAAGCTCCATGCTCCGCGGCTTGTAGTAGTGCTCGATGAGGTACGTGACGGCCTGGTCCACGTACGGGATTCCCGCTGCCTCGCAGACGCGACTGAAGATTTCCCGGTAAGCCTCTTCGTCGGGGTTCCCGACCTCAATCTTGTACTTGATGCGGCGCAGGAAGGCCTCGTCCACCAGTTCCTT
Organism: Myxococcus sp. AB056; assembly: GCF_006547365.1. Taxonomy (NCBI): domain Bacteria; kingdom Pseudomonadati; phylum Myxococcota; class Myxococcia; order Myxococcales; family Myxococcaceae; genus Myxococcus; species Myxococcus sp. AB056. The sequence continues at coordinate 28,792 of NZ_VHLB01000083.1, forward strand.
GGGGTCCAGGTTGGTGGAGAAGACGAGGAGCTGGTCGAAGGGGATTTCGAACTTCTTGCCAGTGTGAAGGGTGAGGAAGTCCACCCGCTTCTCCAGGGGGACAATCCACCGGTTGAGCAGGTCCGTGGGGTGGACCTTCTGGCGGCCGAAGTCGTCGATGAGGAGCATGCCGCCGTTGGCCTTCACCTGGAACGGGGCCTCGTAGAAGCGGGTGCTCTCCGAATAGATGAGGTCCAGCATCGCCAGCGTCAGCTCGCCGCCCACGACGACGGAGGGCCGGCGGCACACGAGCCACCGGTTGTCCATTTCGAAGGTCTGCCGGCGGCCGGAGGCGTCCCGGCCGACCTCCAGCGACACCGGCGTGTGGATGAGCCGGTCGTGGACCTGGATGATTTGATTCCCAATCTCCAGGCAGTGGGGGACGAAGACCTCGCCGCCGAACATGTTGGAGACGGCCTCGGCCAGGCTCGTCTTGCCGTTGCCGGGCGAGCCGTAGAGGAACAGCGAGCGGCCGGAGTTCACCGCCGGGCCCAGCTTGTCCATCAGCTCCGCGGGGACGGTGAGGTGGCTGAGCGCCATCACCAGCTCCTCCTGGCTGACGACGGGCGTCTCCTCCGTCTGGCTGGTGATGAGCGCGTTGTACTGCTCAATGGGGACCGGCGCGGGGCCCACGTAGGTGGTGCGGGTGAGGGCGTCTCGCGCGTACTCGCGGCCCTTCTCCGACAGGATGAACTCCACGGACGCGCGGCCAAAGCCCTTGCCGCCGCGCAGGTCCACCAGCTTCTCCGTGGCGAGGAAGTCCACCACGTGCTCGATGACGCCTGGCCACGGCAGCCGCATCTCGTCCGCGATGCCCATGCCCGTGCCCGTGCCCGCGTAATAGAGGTACTTCAGGGCGATGTCGGACAGGATGCCCATCTTGAGCCCCGTGTCCTCCACCGACTTCGGCTCGGGTGGAGCGATGTCGAGGATGGATGGGTTCTCGAGCTTGAACGGATTGTCGTCGTAGTCGTAGCCAGCGGGAGGAGCCATCAAGCCCCGTTCTAGCCCATTCGATGGGCGGTCGGGCGCGGGACGTGGCCTCTTCCCTGACTGCCCGCCCCCCTCCCATGCCGAAGAGGGGGGCGAAGCGGGGGGCTCAGATGTACGTGAGCCACTCCGCGTACTTCGGCTCCTGGCCGCGCACGATGCGGAAGTACATGTCCTGCACGTACCGGGTAATGGGGCCGGGCTTGCCGTCGCCCACCTGGCGGTTGTCCACCTCGCGCACGGGGGTGATCTCCGCCGCCGTGCCGCAGAGGAAGATCTCGTTGGTGATGTAGAGCGCGTCGCGGGTGAAGGTGACCTCCTCCACCGTGCGGCCGCTGTCGCGCAGGATGTGCAGCACCGTGTCGCGGGTGATGCCGTCCAGGATGGGGCCGGACAGCGGGGGCGTCTTGATGATGCCCTTCTTGTTCACCTGGAAGATGTTCTCGCCGGAGGCCTCGGCCACGAAGCCGCTGATGTCCAGGAGGATGGCCTCGTCGTAGCCCGCCAGCACCGCCTCGCGCTTGGCGAGGATGGAGTTGACGTACTGGCCGGTAATCTTCCCGCGCACCATGTTCACGTTGACGTGCATGCGCGTGTACGAGCTGACCTTGGCGCGGATGCCTTCCTTGATGCCCTTGTCGCCCAGGTACGCGCCCCAGTCCCAGGCCGTCACGGCCGTGCGGGTGGGGTTCACCGCGCCCAGTCCCATGGCACCGTCGCCCATGAAGGCCACCGGCCGCAGGTACGCACCGTTGGCGAACAGGTCCTTCTGCGCGCGGAGCAGATTCACGCACGCGTCGAAGAGCTCGTCCTCGGTGTACGGAATCTTCAGCATGATGATGTGCGCCGAGTCGAGCAGCCGGCGGACGTGCTCACGCAGCCGGAAGACGGCCAGCCGTCCGTCGTGCGTCTTGTATGCGCGGATGCCCTCGAAGACACCCAGGCCATAGTGAAGCGCGTGCGTCATCAGATGCACGTGGCCCTCGTCCCATTTCATCAGTCGGCCGTCGAGCCAGATTTGCTCGGCGCGCACTCCACTACTCGAGGTCGAGCTCATTCGTTGTTCCTTCGCCTGGATGTTGATGGGGGACAGCCAGGGCCTTCTAGCCAGTGAAACCTATGAGGTCAAAGCGTGTTTCTCGTCCCGAAACAGTCACAGCACTGGTGGCAGGGGGGCGAGCATCCGACGGAGGAACGGGAGGTCCTCCGCGAGTGCCGCCCTGCCGAATTGTAACGCCTTCGAGGCCAGTTCCACCGACGGTACGACGTCTAGCGGTGACAGTGTTCGCGGAAAGCGTTTGACGTGGTGCGTATAGGGAAGGTTCGGCGCCACCGTCATCGCGGCGAGCCGCTGGAGGGGCAGCCAGAAGGGCGTGGTCAGCTTCGGAGCGAAGCCGTCGAGCGCGAGGATGAACGCGTTGCGCGTGCCGATGCGGCCTCGGGCCACTGCCTTCCACGCCGCCTTCGCTGGCAGGTTGTCCACCAGTCCTCCGTCGATGAGCCTCGCGACGCCGTGCTGGGCCATGAGTCCTTCCACCAACGTGTGCATGCCGGGGTCCTCGCGCAGCACGTCGTAGTGGATGACGCCGGGCAGCGCGGAGGAGAAGCCCGCGGCGTCGAGCGCGTCGAAGTCGCCGGTGGTGTCGTCCGCACCCAGGTAGAGGCGGGCGGTGATTTCGGGGCGGGTGAAGAGTTCGGCCATGGCACCCATGGCGGCTTGGATGCGGCGTGCCACGCCCGCGGGGTTGAGCAGACCCAGCGGACTGGTGCCCAGCAGGCGCTCGTAATACTCCAGCGGCCGGGGAAGCATGCCGCGGCGGATGCCGCCCACGGCGATGAGCGTCGGCACCGGCAAGTCCTTGAGCCGCATGCCACTGTTCTCCGGTCCCGCGCTGAAGAAGCGGCCCAGCCCCGCGCGCAGAAACAGCCGCAGCGCGGCGGGCAGGCCATAGCGGCTCTCCGTGGAGATGAAGCGGAAGAGCTTCCGGAAGGAAAGCCCGCGGACGATGTTGATCATGTCCGTGGCGTCGAAGCGCGTCAGGCGCGAGCGCATGATGGCCAGGATGGCGCCCATGGACGTCCCGGCGAGTAGGCGCGGCTCCAGGCCGTATTCGTCCAGGAGGCTCATCGCTCCCAGGTAGACGTAGGCCGTGCCGCCGCCGCCACCGGTGACCAGCACCAGTTCCTTGTGCCGGATTTCCCGGTCCAGCGCCTCGGGGGGAACGCGCCCGCGCAGCCGCTGCGCCACCATGTCGCGCGCCTTGGCGGCGTGCTGGCGCAGGTCCTTCACGTGCGGCATCAGCCGGTCCCGCGTGGGCGGGAAGGGGGCTTTGAGGACGGGGCCCAGGCGGCGCTCCACCTCCTCGCGAAATGGGGTGAGCAGCGCGCCCACGCCCACGTCGCGTTCGCCGTGCCGCACCTTGTAGAGGCGCGCCAGCGACAGGGCGGTGCGGAGGATGGCTTCCTCGCGCGGGTCGACCAGGGCCGCGTTGGCCAGCGATGCGCGCACGAGGCGGAGCTCCATCTCCTCAAGCGGCCGGGTGATCTGGAAGCGTTCCTTCAGCAGCACGCGCTTCGAGGGCCCGTCAGGCCTGGGCGATCTGCGAGAGGTTGGCCTTCGCCTTCTCGATGTCGCCTTCGTACTTGAGGACGAGGTTCAGCGTGGAGGCCACCACGTCGGCGGTGAGCTGCTCCGCGTTCAGCAGCGCCAGGCTCTGGGCCCAGTCGAGCGTCTCGCTGATGGAGGGCGCCTTCTTCAGGTCGAGCGAGCGGATGGCGGCCACCGCTTCCACCACCTGCTCCGCCAGCACCTGGGGGACCTGGGGCAGTCGCGAGCGGACGATGCGCAGCTCGCGCTCGCGGTCCGGGAAGTCGATGTGCAGGTGGAGGCAGCGGCGCTTGAGCGCGTCGGACAGCTCGCGCGCGGCGTTGGAGGTGAGCAGCACGCGGGGGATGTGCTTCGCCCGGAAGGTACCCAGCTCGGGGATGGTGACGGCGTTGTCGGAGAGCACCTCCAGCAGGAAGGCCTCGAACTCCGGGTCCGCCTTGTCGATTTCGTCCACCAGCAGCAGGGCGGGGCGCTCAGAGAGCTGGGCCTTCAGCACCGGGCGGGGCAGCAGGAAGCGTTCAGAGAAGAACACCGCGTCGCTGGAGGCCAGCCGGTCCGCCGCCTGCGCCAGCGTGGTGGTGCCCTGCACCATGTCCCCAATCTTGTCCTTGAGGAGCTGGGTGTAGAGCAGCTGCTTGGCGTACTCCCACTCGTAGAGGGCCTTCGCCTCGTCCAGGCCCTCGTAGCACTGAAGCCGGATGAACTCGCGGCCCAGCGCCTGGGCCAGTGCCTTGGCCAGCTCTGTCTTGCCGACGCCGGCGGGGCCTTCCACCAGGATGGGCTTGTTCATCCGGTCCGCCAGGAAGGCCGCCGTGGCGATCTCCGGCGAGGATAGATAGCCCACCTGCTCCAGGCGATTCTCCGCGTCCTCCACGCTGGTGAAGGCGTGGCTCTCAACCGTCGAAGGGGTGCTCACCCGGTGAACTTAACCGACGCCCTCCTGGGGACTGCGGCAAAAATGCCAGGGTTCCGGCGTCGTCATCGTGGCCCGTTCGCCTCGCTGCCTGGCAAACCCGCGTAACTCTGGAGGGAAATTTTCTGCGCAACGTGGGCACACCTCGTGCATCTCAGAGTTTCCAATCGGTATTCAGGGAGGTGAGCGGTCATGGTGTGGGCGTGGTTGCGGATGGTGATGATGGTGGCAGTGGTCCTGCTTCCGGGCGGCTTCCCGCTGCTGCTGGCCTATGTCGCCTTGCGTACACTCCGCAGCAGTTGGCGCCGTGCCCAGGAGGAGGCCCAGACGGGGGGCCGCGTGGTGTCGCTCCGGGACGTCGTCTCCACGCTCCACTTCAAGGAGCTGGTCCGCGAGGCACGCGCCGCGCTCTGAGCGCGGATGGAACCGCTCGACCCTTCCTGGGTTGAAACTGAGACGGCCCTGACACACCTGCCCGGCTAGGGCATGGATGTCAGGGCCGTTTCATTGTGGACTCGGGGTTCCGAGGCCGAGGCCGTCGGGATTCCGGCGGGGTGCCGGAATCCCGGCGCCGTTACTTGTCCAGCTCGTCCACCAGGGCCGTCCAGTCGTCGTCTTCCTTGGCCGTGGGCAACTGGATGACCAGGGTCCGGTCGGTGGGCTCGGACTCGTCACTCAGCGCCGCCGGCGGGGCGGGAGCCGGGGCAGGGGCCTTCTTCGCGGCGGCCTGGGCCGCAGGCTTGGCGGCCGGCTTCTTCGCCGGAGCCTGGGCCGCGGCGGCGGGCGCGATGACCTGGTTGAGCTGCGTCCTCACGGCCAGCTCGTCGTCCTCGGCCGCTGCGGGCTTGGCGGCGGCCTTGGCCGGGGTGGCCGGGGTGGCGGACTTGCTCTTGTATCGGGCCAGCTCCAGCTCGGCGACCTTGAGGGCCTTGCTCTTCTCCTGCACGGACTGCTGCAGGCGGGCGACCTCCTGCGCCTTGATGGCGTCGCGACGCTCCAGCTCCGCCTTCTGCTTGGCGGCGAGGTCTTCCTGCTCCTTGGCGTGCCGCGCCTCCAGGTCCTTGCGCTCCTTCTGCGCGGCGGCCAGGCGGGTGGAGGCCTCGTGGGCCTTGCTCTCGGCGGCGGCCACCTTGGCGTTGAGCTCCTTCTCCGCGCGGGACTTGGCGCCCTGCGCGTTCTCCACCGCCAGCTCCAGGTCCTGGATCTTCTTCGCCCGCGCGCTCAACTGGCCCTGCAGGTCCTTGGCCCTGGCGTCGGCCTCGGTGGCCTGCGTCTGGGCGTCCTGCGCGAACTGGGCGATGCGCTGCTCGGCCTTGGCCAGCTTCGCGGCCAGTTCGTCCGCCGCGCGCTTGGCGTCGGCACGTTCCTGGTTCGCCTGCTGGGCCTGCTGCTGGAGCCGGGCCTCGGCCTGCTGGAGCTGGCCCGCGAGGCCGTCCCGCTCGGCGGTGAGTTTCTGCTGGGCGGCGCCCGCAGCGCGCAGCTGGTCCTCGCGGCCCGCCAGCGCCTTGCGGCCCTGTTCGAGCTGCTCGTTGAGACCGGTAAGCTGCTGCCCCAGGCCCTCGGCCTGACGGCGGGCCTCGGTGGCCTGCGTCTGGAGCTTGGCCTCCAGGGCCTTGAGCTGCTCGGTACGGGTGGCGACCTCGCGGTTGAGCACCTCCGCCTGACGCATCTTCTCCTGCGTCACGTGGGTGAGCTTGCGGAGCGTGTCCGACAGCTCGGTGCCCTTCTGCGTCAGGTCGTTCTGGAGGAGCTCCTCGCGGCGCTGCGACTCCTCGGTGAGCGTGTGCAGCCGCTCCTCGAGGTGGGCCCGGGTGTTCTCCGTCTGCGCCAGCGTGGCGGTGAGCTGCGTCAGCTCGGCGACGCGGGTGCCTAGCTCGTGCTTGGTGAGGGTGAGGTGCTCGCCCAGGTCCTCGCCATGGGCACGCGCCTCGGCCAGCTGGCCTTCCAGCGCGGTCTGGGTGCTCGCGGCGGCCTTCCGGCTCTCCTGGTGCGCGTGCTGCTCACGCGCCAGCGCGTCGCGGGTGGCGGCGAGCTGGCCGTGGGTCTGCTCCAGCGTCTGGCTGGTGGCCTCCAGCTCGGAGCGGAGTCCGTCACGCTCACTGGTGAGGTCACCGATGTGCGCGCTCGTCTCCGCGGCCAGCTTCTCGTGCGCGGCCCGCTCTGCCTCGTAGTTGCCCTGCGTCTCGGACAGCTCGCTGCGGAGCTGGCCAATCTGCCCGGTGAGGTCCTGCTCCAGCGCGTCCTTCGCGGCGCCCAGGTCCGCCAGCTCCGCGATGCGCTGGTCGCGCTCGCGGGTGGTGTGCGCCAGCGTGTCGCTGGTCTCCTGGAGCGCGCCGCGCGTGTCCTCCAGCGCCGCATGCGTCTGCTGGAGCGTCTGGGAGGTGGCCTCCAGCTCGCCACGCGTCTCCGCCAGCGTGCCTTCGGTGCTGGCGAGCGTGTTCTGCGTGTCGGCGAGCTGCTGCTCCGTCTGCGCCAGCGTCTGCTGTGTCTGCTGGAGCGTCTGGCTGGTGGCGTCCAGCTCGCCGCGCGTCTCCGCGAGCGCGCCTTCCGTCTGCGCCAGCGTCTGCTGTGTCTGCTGGAGCGTCTGGCTGGTGGCATCCAGCTCGCCACGCGTCTCCGCGAGCGCGCCTTCCGTGTTGGAGAGGGCCTGCTGCGTCTGGGCCAGCGTCTGGCTGGTGGCGTCCAGCTCGCCGCGCGTCTGCGCCAGGGCTCCTTCCGTGTCGGAAAGGGCCTGCTGCGTCTGGGCCAGCGTCTGGCTGGTGGCGTCCAGTTCGCCGCGCGTCTCCGCCAGCGTGCCTTCGGTGCTGGCGAGCGTGTTCTGCGTGTCGGCGAGCTGCTGCTCCGTCTGCGCCAGCGTCTGCTGCGTCTGGGCCAGCGTCTGGCTGGTGGCCTCCAGGTCTCCGCTCAGCTCGGAGATGCGCTGGTCGCGCGCGGCCACGTCCCCTTGCAGGGATTCGATGGTGGACTCCCGCTGGGAGACGGTGTCCTCCAGCTGGGCCACGCGCGCGGAGAGCTGTTCGCCGGTCCGCTGCGAGTCATCGAGCTGCCGCTGCGTCTCCTCGAGCTGCGAGGTGAGCGCTTGAATCTGGCCGGTGAGGTCCGCTTCGAGCTCGGCCTTGGCGGAGCGCAGCTCCTCCAACTGACGGGAGAGGTCCGCCTCCAGCGCGTCCTTCGCCTGGGAGAGGGCCTGGAGCCGGTCGTTGAGGTCCGTCTCCAGCTCGTCCTTGGCCTGTCCCAGCGCCTGGAGCTCCGCGGTCAGCTCATTCTCGCGGTCCTCCAGGTGCGTCTTGACAGCCTCGACTTCGCCCTCGAGCTCGCCGATGCGCTCCAACTGCTGCTGGATGTTGGCGTTGAGCTCCGCCTCGGTGTGCTCGTTCCGAGCGATGGTCTCCGACAGCTCGCGCTCGAGCGTGCCGAGCTTCGCGTCACGCTCCTCGATGCGCTGGGTGAGCTCGGCCTCCTGGGCGTCCTTGTCCAGCCGGAGCTGGTCGCGCTCGCCCGTGGTTCGCGCGAGGTCCGCCTCCAGGTCCGCGACCTGCTGGCTGAGCTTCGCCTCCAGCGCATCGCGCTCGGCGTTGAGCCGGTGGATTTCCGCGTCAGCCTGGGTGCCGTGCTCCTCGGCACGGGCAGCGCGGGCTTCCAGGCCGCGCACGGTGGTGTCGCGCTCCTGCTCGGTCTGCTGCAGCCGCTCCTGGAGGGCCTGGATTTCACCGTCCAGCTCGGCGAAGCGCTGGTCACGCTCGCTGATGGTGCGGTTCAGCTCGGACTCGAAGTCGTCACCGCGCTTCGTCAGCCGCGCGATTTCGCCTTCATTCGCGAGGATGGTGTCCTGGAGCTTCTGCTCCTTGACCTCGAACTCGAGCGTGACGACGCCGAGGTGCTTCTCCAGCTTGTCGTACTCGTTGCGGCCGTGCTCCAGCTCGCCGGCGCGGCGGCTCAGCTCCTCCTCGGCTCGGGAGACTTCCCGGCGCAGGAGGTTGATGTCCTTCTCCTTGGAGGCGACGACCTCGATGAGGTCCTTCTCCGCGGAGAACTTCTGGAGGAGCAGGTCATCGACGGTGGCGCCGTGCTCGCGCTCCTTCTGGATGGTGGCCTGCTGGGCCTCGTTGAAGCGGCGCAGCAGGTCGTCCACCTGCATCTTCAAGCCCTGCAGCTCCACGTCCTTCTCGTGGATGCGGTCCTCGCCGGAGAGCAGCTCGCGCTCGCGCACGTTCCAGATCTCGGAGAGGCGGGCGAGCTGGGCCTCGCGCGTCTTCAGCTCGTCGCGGAGGATCTGGATCTTGCCCTCGGGCGTGCCCATCAGCTCGCGCCGCGGTGGCGGGCGCTTGAGCTGGCGGGACTCGGCGAGCAGCTCCGCCTTGCGGTCCGCGATGGACTGGAACGTGCGGTCGAGGAACGCGCGGTCCTCTTCCGTCATCGCGCTGCGGCGCTCGCGCTTGGGCAGCTTCGGCGGCCCCCCCGCGGCGGCCTTGAGCGACGGAGGCATGGGCGGCGGTGCTTCGCGCGTCCCATTCAGCGCGGCATCCAGCGACGCGCCGGTGTCATCCGTGCCTGGCGGCACGATGCCGTGGCTCAAGGCGGCCAGCTCGCCCATCTCGAACGGGATGGCGAGGTAACCGTCCGCGGCTTGCGGCGTCTGACGATGCTGCGCCAGGCCATCCACGCCGCTCTCGGAGGAGAGCAGCAGGACCTTGAGGTTCTGACCCCACTTGCCCTTCTTGATGTTGCCGCAGAGGACGAAGCCGGACTGATCCTTCAGCTCCGCGCGGAGGACGACCAAGTCTGGTCGGCGCTTCTCCAGCTCACGCTGCGCGTCAGCCGCCGTCTCAGCCAAGGCTGTCTGGTAACCCGCACCCTTGAGCACGGTGGCCATGCTGAGCGCAAAATCATGCTCGCTTTCGACGATGAGGACCCGACGCTCCATGAAGCCCTTTGTCCCGGAAAAAGTGCTGTGAAAACCGGAACATCCTATCGGGCGCTTGTGACCCTTGGAAAGTTTCCAGGAGCAGCTCGGTTGCCAGCCTCACGAGCTCTTGCCGCGGACGACGACTTCCGAACGGACTGAGGGGGCCGGGTGGGCGGGGTTCGTGGGCTCGTCGCGCCCGGGGAACGTCGTCGGGGGCGTATGTCGGTCGAAGCGGATTCCGTCGGGGGGGCAGTACCCGTGCGCGAGCTGGGCGAACCACGGG